>CAZRFG010000022.1:0-19836 GCA_964599205.1 uncultured Victivallaceae bacterium | reverse complement strand
CCGTCAAAACCGGTCTTCGGAATCCCGCGGAAGTCGCGCACGCGCGGCATCGCATTGTGGACGAAACGGTCCAGGAATTCGTACATCCGGGCGCCGCGCAAAGTCACCATCACCCCGATCGGCATGCCGACGCGGAGTTTGAAGTTGGAGACGTTCTTGCGCGCTTTGGTGATCACCGGACTCTGGCCGGTGATGGCGGCAAATTGCTTCTTGGCCTCGGCAAAGGCATCGCGTTCGCAGCTGCTGTTCATCGCGCACGAAAGGATGATCTTCTCGAGCTTGGGGATCTGCATGACGTTCTTGTAGCCGATCGCGGCCTGGAGCGCCGGGCGGACCTCCGCCTTATATTTGTTCATCATATCAGGCATGTTGCATTACTCCGTCTTGCTTCCGGCCTTGCCTTCGACCAAGGGAATGACGTTCGAAACATGAACGGAAACCGAACGTTCCACCATGCCGCCGTTGGGGTTGGCCTGGCTCTTCTTGATCGTGCGCTTGCCGATTTTGCGGTCTTTCTCGGTCGAGAACTGCAATACGACCCGGTCACTCTTGGTCAGCACGGCACTGATTACCGCGGTCTCACCTTTGTAGTTGCCGGCATTGACATACACCTTGTCGCCTTTTTTGACATGGTAATTATTCATTACAACACCTCCGGCGCCAGCGAAATAATTTTCATGAAGTCCTTTTCGCGCAGTTCACGCGCGACCGGACCAAAGATACGGGTACCGACCGGATTTTTGTCCTTGTCGATAATCACCCCGGCGTTGTCGTCAAACTTGAGGTAGGAACCGTCGGCACGACGGATCTTGGCAGCGGTCCGGACGATCACGGCCTTGACCACCTGTCCTTTTTTGACGCTCCCGTCCGGAATCGCTTCCTGGACGGCGGCGGTCACGATATCACCGACTCCGGCGATGGTTTTCGCCTGTCCGAGGACAGTGATCACCAGCATGGACTTGGCGCCGGAGTTGTCGGCGACCTCGAGAATAGTCTGCATCTGAATCATTTTGCATTACCTCGAGTTCGTTATTCCGCGCGGCTGATGATTTCCATCAGACGCCAGCATTTGTTTTTGCTCAAGGGGCGGGTTTCGGCAATGCGCACGGTATCCCCGATCTTGGCTTCGTTGTTTTCGTCATGGGCGGTGAATTTCTTCCGGACCTTGACGATCTTCTTATACAGCGGGTGCGGGGTGCGGCGGTCGACTTTGACGACGATGGTCTTGTCCTGAACATCGCTGACAACGACGCCGACGCGCTCTTTACGATGCCCGCGTTCTTTGATAGCTTCAGTCATCATACACCTCATTCGGCCTTGGCGGCGCGACTGGTTTGTTCAGTAAGCAGACGGGCGATGTCGCGGCGAATCTGCCGGACCCGGGCGGATTTTTCCAACTGGCCGGTACGGGACTGAATTTTGCAATTCAGTCTTTCGCGGCGCAGTTCAGTGATGCGCTCGACGAGTTCAGCCTCGGTCAATTCACTAATTTGCTTCTTTTCCATTCTGCCTACCCTCACGATTCACGCGACAGGAATTTACAACGCAGACAAAGCTTGTTGGCGGCGCGGCTCATCGCTTCGCGGGCCACCACTTCGCTGCATCCGGCCACTTCGAAGAGAACCCGGCCCGGTTTCACCGGCGCGTTCCAACCTTCGACGTTGCCTTTTCCCTTACCCATACGCACTTCAAGCGGCTTTTTGGTAAAGGAGCGGAAGGGGAACAAACGGATCCAGACCTGGCCGCGGCGCTTCAGGTGACGGGTAATCGCCACACGAGCCGCTTCGATCTGATTGTTGGAAACGTATCCCCGGGTCAGTGCCTGAAGAGCGAAGTCGCCGAAATCCAGCTTGTTGTTGCTGGTGGCCAGACCCGCGTTACTTCCGCGCTGAACCTTTCTGTACTTTACTCTTTTTGGCATTAGCGGCATAATCTTGATCCTCCATACCCTCTTTGTGGCAAATCCAAACCTTCACACCGATCTTGCCGGCGGTGGTATTGGCTTCCGTAAAACCGTAATCGATATTGGCCTTGAGCGTGTGCAACGGCACCCGGCCTTCCTTGTACTGCTCTTCACGCGCCAGTTCGGCGCCGCCGAGACGACCCGCGCAGTTGACCTTGATGCCGTCGGCTCCGGTCTCCATCGCGATCTGGATCGCCCGCTTCATCGCGCGGCGGAAGCCGATACGGCGTTCCAACTGCTGAGCGATGCTTTCGGCAACCAGCTGCGCGTTGACTTCGGGGCGGCGGATTTCAACGATCTCGATGAAGACTTCCTTGTTCTCGACGAGCTTGACGATCGCCGCGCGGAGGCCTTCGAGTTCATCGCCCTTTTTGCCGATCAGGAGACCGGGGCGGGCGGAGTGAATGATCACCCGGACGCGGTTGGCGAAACGCTCAATTTTGATCTTGGCGATCGCGGCGGCCGCGGAGGCGAGTTCGTTCTTGCCTTTGATGACGTACTGTTCTTTGATGAACTTGCGGATCTTGAGATCCTCGTGAAGCCACTCGCCGAACAAGTTTTTGCCGGCGAACCAACGGGATTCCCAATCCTTGGTAAGCGCGGTTCTCAATCCAATCGGATTAACTTTCTGTCCCACGATGCTGTCCCTTATTTGTTATCCGTCAAAATAACTTCCAGATGGCTGGTCCGTTTCCGGATCCGTCCGGCGGAACCGCGGGCTTTGGCGCGAAAACGCTTGATTGTCGCACCGGCACAGACGAGCGCGGCCTTGACCGACAATTCGTTGCGGTTCAAATCAAAGTTGTTCTCGGCATTGGCCACCGCGGAGCGCAAGGTATCGCCGATCAACTGGCCGGCCTTGCGGGGGGTCAGGTCGACGATGGCAAGCGCTTCAACGGCGGATTTGCCCTGGATCAGACGCGACACATGGCGCGCCTTTTCCGGCGAAATCCGCACGTTTTTAGTCAAAGCTTTCACTTCCATAATCTGGTTTCTCTCTTAACTTTTTTACTTGCTTTGCGTTGCGGCCTCCATACCTGGAGCCAGGGCGTCGATATTGCCGGATATCAGCTGGGCTGCCGCAACGAATGGTCTGACACTGACCACCTTGAGCACAGCTGTGTCCTTCCCGACGTAGTATGTCAGTCCATTGAACGCACCATGGACCGAGCCTACCGGCAGCACGACGATCGACAACTCGCGGTTCACCGCCAGGATCCGGCACTTCTCAAGCGCCTTTTCCTGTCCGGCTTGCGCAGTCGTCAGGGTGATGAACCGGCCGGAGTCACGCTTGAGGTCATCCAGTTTGAGCTGGAGTTCCGTTTGCCTCACCTTCCCGATCGGCAAATCACGCGTCATCTCTTCGACCAGTTCGCAGAATTTAACGGTTTTCAGGGCAAGCTCTCCGCCGTTGACCGCAACCTCGCTCATAGCTCGTAACAACTGTTCTTCCCGTTCCCCGGCGCCGCGCACTTTTCCACTTGCCAATGCACCGGACAGAACCAGTCGAAGCTGGCGATATTGCTCATTCTGCTGTTGGTATTTATCGGTTAAATCAATCAACTCCCGACGACTTCGGGCCTCGGACTCGCGTAAGGTTTTAATCTCAAGTTCGAGCTTGGCCAGGTCTTCCCTGGCTTTTTCGGCCTCCCGTCGCAACGATTCGAGTTCCGACAGCCGCTTCGCATCTTGCGGCCGAACCCGAACCGTGACGCCGGTCAACACCCCGTCATCGGCACTATCCACCTCAGCGGGTGCGGAAAAAACATATCCACACACGGCGAGATTACATAAAATAACACCGAGTGTGATATTTTTCCAGTTCAAAATGAGATTTTTTCGATATTTCTTCACAACTTGAACGGCTCACGGTTTTTTGATCATCATCTTGACCGGCTCGACTTTGCGCGCCTTTTCGATTTCGGCGAGCAGCGACTCGCGCTCTTTTTCGATTTCATTGCGCCGCGGCAAAGTTTCCTCGTAGGTTTTGCGCAGGCCGCGCCAGTATTTGTCGTTATTGGCGTATTGTTTGAACAACTGCTCCCAGAAGGCATTGACCGCCGCCGGATCGCTTTCCTTGACTTTGCGGGCGTCAAACAGCGCCCGCACCTGGCCGACCACGCAGAGTTTCGACTCCAGTGCGCCGACGGCGCGGACCAGTTTGCGGATCTGCTGCGACTGCTGCTGCAGCGGCGACGAGGGGAGCACCGCCAGATTGACCCCGGCGGCGAAGTCGGCGGCAGTGAATTCCCCCACCGGAACCCCGTTCATCAGCAACCGGTATTGGCCCGCTTCGAGGCCGGTGACGGTAAGCGGCTCGCGATTGAACTTGGCGCTGAAGCCGTAGAGCTGATCGACCCTGGCCTGCTCCGGAAACAACGGGAACGGCAGGGCGGCGGGCAGATAGACAAAGGTGATTTCGCCGGACTTGACGGCCAGATCCTTGACTTCGCAGTTGCGCGTCGCGGTCACTTTGCCGGATCCGGCGTCGAGGGTGACGGCGGCGACTTCGGCGGGCTGCTGCTGGGCCTCAAGGATCAGCCCGGCGATGATCGGATGGCCGACTTCGCGGGGGTGGACGCGGTCGGCGCTGATGATGGTGTCGGCGGGATTGCGCCGCTGGACTTCGCGGTTGAGCTGCAGCATCGGGGTCAAGAGATCGATGGCGTCGCAGCGGTAACTTTCGCCGAGCCGGCGGCCGATCTCCGCGCACTTGGCCAGCGCCCCGGCGCAACCGACCAGGTTTTCGCCGTCCTGGACCATGGTTTCGTCGTAGGGGGTCGGCGAGAGAATGGTGACTTTGATCTCTTTTTGCGTCAATAGCCGGATCAGCGTTTCAAGATTGGCGTCGTACTTGACGATCGCCGCGCTCCGGGCTTTCTCCAGCCCCGGGGTGATCGGCCTGATGCCGTAATTGTTGCGCCCGATGTCGTTCATGCCGAAGTGAATCAGCACCCGGCTCGGACGCGCGGCGAAGACATCCGCGTTCAACCGTTTCAGCGCGCCGTCGGCGCTGTCGCCGGAGAGGCCGCGATTGATGAACTCAAAGGATTTCTCCGGATAGCGGGTGTAGTAGTAGTCCCGCAAATAAAGATGGTAGGTTCCGCCGTGGGTGATGCTGTCGCCGAAAAACACCACCCGGTCGTCGTTCTCGAAGCCGGCCGCCGCCCGGAGCATGGTCGCCGCCAGCATCAGAAGTGCGCAAAGCGCCGCCGTTTTCCTGATCATACGCCGATATCCTTATTATATCGCCGATCCGCCGCAACCCGCCGCCGGGTCCGCCGCAAGGGCGGGACCGGCGGAAGGGCGCAATCAAGCGATGGTCGAAGCGTCGAACTCTTCGATCTCCTCGAGTTCCTTGAGCCCGGTCAGGAAAGCTTCACGGCGCTCTTCATTGGCGAAACCGGCGTGGCCGGTGATCACTTCGAGATCGATTTCGCCGCCGCCGATGGTGCCCTCGAGGCAGAAGCCGAGTTCACCGGCGAGGCCGAAAAAGCTGGTGAAAAAGCGGTCTTCGGTTTCCTCATCCATCGCTTTCAGCTTGCCGCTGAGGGTAAAACACAAATCGGTGAATTCGCCGACATGGAGTTTTTTGCGCAAACGTTTCTTCATGATTTCAAACTTCCTTTCCGGGGTTGGTTTCCATTTCATATTCCTTGAGCCGCCGGTGCAAAGTCCGGCGGCTGATGCCCAGCTCTTTGGCCGCCAGCGTCCGGTTGCCGGCGCAGCGTTTGAGGGCGTCCATAATCAGCTCCCGCTCGCGCGCTTCCAGCGTCGGCGCCGCGGGGGTCGCGACCACCGGGTACACCGGGCGGATCGCGGGCACGGCGCTTTCGCCGTGGAGAATTTTATCGGGCACATCGCCGATTTCGAGCCGGTGGCCGCGGGACAACACCACCATGCGCTCGATGCAGTGGCGGAGTTCGCGAATGTTGCCGGGCCACGGGTAATTGACCAGCGCCGCCAGCGCTTCCGGGGCGATCGCCCCGACCTGGCGGTTGTTCTCTTCGGAGGCCTGGGCCATAAAGCGCTCGACCAAGGCCGGGATGTCCTCTTTGCGCTCGCGCAAGGGCGGCATGGTGAGCTGGATCCCGCCCAGCCGGTAGTACAAATCCTTGCGGAAAGTGCCCGCCTTGACCATTTCGCCGAGGTCGCGGTGGGTGGCCGCCACCAGTCGCGCGTCGCAGGCGATCGGCTCGTGGCCGCCGACCCGCTCGATAGTCCGGGTTTCCAGCACCCGCAGCAATTTAACTTGAACCGAGAGTTCGATTTCGCCGATTTCATCGAGGAACAAGGTGCCGCCGTCGGCGAGTTCAAAGCGGCCGCGCCGCATCTCGACGGCCCCGGTGAAGGCGCCTTTTTCGTGGCCGAAGAGCTCGCTCTCAAGCAGATTCGCGGCCAGCGCCGCGCAGTGCACGGGGACGAAAAGCCCTTTGCGGCCGCTGGCGTCGTGGATCGCCCGGGCGATCACTTCCTTGCCGGTGCCGCTCTCGCCGCAGATCAGAATATTGATCCGGCTCGGCGCGGCGTCGCGCACGAGTTCGGCAATCTCCCGCATCGCCGGCGAAACGCCGACCACCGGCGCGCCGGAGCTGGTGAGCGACCGCTCCGGAACTTCGGGCGGAGCTTCGGCGGCGCGTCTGGCGAGCGCCTTGTCGATCACCCGGTCGAGCCGGTCGAGCTTGACCGGTTTGGGAACGAAATCGAACGCCCCGGCCTTGACCGCCGCCACCGCGCTCTCAATGGTGCCGTAGGCTGAAAAAACCACGCAGACCGGAGGTGACGCCTTGCTCAACGCCGCCTCCAGCACGCTCATCCCGTCCGCGCCCGGCATCCGCAAATCGGTCAGCACCAGATCGAAGTCGCGGCTTTTCAAAAGCGCGATCGCCGCCGCGCCGTCCTCGGCGCAGCTGACTTCGAAGCGCCCGCGCAGATAGCGGGTCAGCGCCTCGCGGGTGTGGATCTCGTCGTCCACGATCAGGATCGATGCTTGCTTCAATTGCGGTGTTTCCGGTTAATTTAGTTCGTTGCCGGTTTCGGGATCGACCACCCGGAACTCCTCGGCGTGGAGCATCGAATCGGCCCGGAAGGTCAACACGTGTTTGTATTGCTGTTCGAGCGCCTCGAGGTGCTCGGAATCTTCATTTTTGAGCCGCTGGAGCACGTCGGGATGCATCAAAACCCGCACCGGATTGTTCTTGTGCCGGACGTTCTTGAACATCGAGTGGAGCTTGCGCTGGATTTCGACGCTCATGGTCATCGGCGACTTGACGTAGCCGGAACCTTTGCAGTAGGGGCACGGCGAATAGACCTTGTCCTGCAAGCTCTCCTCTTCGCGCTGGCGGGTCATCTCCATCAGGCCGAATTTGCTGATCGGCAGGAGCTTGATTTTGGCGCGGTCGTCCTTGACGCATTTTTTCATCATTTTGGACACTTCGTCGCGGTCGCGCGAGCTCCGCATGTCGATGAAGTCGATCACCACCAGCCCGCCGACGTTGCGCAGCCGCAGCTGGCGCGCCACCTCTTCGGCGGCTTCGAGGTTGGTGCGGAGGATGAATTCGGGCTGTTCCACGCTCTTGCGGCCGCGGCCGGAGTTGACGTCGATCGCGATCAAGGCCTCGGTCTCGTCGATGCAGATGCAGCCGCCGCCGGGCAACCGCACTTCGCGCTGGTGGACGCTGTTGAGCTGCTCCTTGATCTTGAAGGCGTCGAAAATCGGGGCGGATTCCTTGTACTGGTGAACCTTGGAAGCCATCTTGCGGCCGCCGAATTCCTTGACCGCGTCGTAAATCCGGTTGTAGGCGTCGCGGTCGTCGACCACGATTTCACCGATCTCCTCGGTCATGAAGTCGCGGACCGAACGCTCGATCAAATCGGGCTCGGAGTAAACCAGGAGCGGCGCGCGGCCGTGGTCGACCGCGTCTTCGAGCTTCTTCCACGACGCCAGCAGGAGTTCGAGGTCGTGCTTGAAAAAGACGCTCTTGCGTCCTTCCCCGGCGGTCCGGCAGATCAGGCCCATGCCTTCGGGCAGGTCGAGTTCGCTCAAAATTTTCTTCAGCCGCGCCCGCTCGGTGTCGTTGTCGATCTTGGTCGAAAGGCCGATGTGGTCGGAATACGGCATCAGCACCAGATAGCGCCCGGCGATCGACAGATTGGCGGTCACCCGCGCCCCCTTGGTGCCGATCGGCGATTTGACCACCTGGACCAGGATCTCCATCCCCGGCTTGAAAAACTCGGGAATCTGAGCCGCCGTCAGTTTGCGGTGGCGGAGCTTGACTTCGCGTGACGCAAGTTCGCCGGCGCGGCCGCCTTTGCCGGGACGGGCCCGGCGGGAGCTGCTCTCGATTTTGATCAGCTCCTCGCCGTCGTCGTCGCCGGAGCGCTCGGGCTTGCTCTCGGGAATCATGTCGTGATAGTGGAGGAAGGCGTTCTTTTCGGCGCCGATGTCGATGAAAGCGGCCTGCAGCGAGTTCTCGAGGTTGGCGATGCGGCCGAGGTAGATCGAGCCGACGTTGGGATCATCGTCCTCGCGTTCGATCCGGTACTCTTCGAGCCGGCCGTTACTGAGTTGCGCGAAACGCCGTTCCAGCTTTTCGCAGTTGAGAATGATTCTTTTTCCGCTGGTATCCATAAAACTTTGTATCCTTACTTATAGTACGGTAGTTTCCGGGATCGACAACTCCGCGCCGCGCAAACCGTTCAGAAAAGCGGTCGCCGTCATCTCCCGTTTGCCCGGAGCCGATACCGTCAGCAGCTCCAGCGCCCCCCTGCCGCAGCCGATGATCCAGCCGCGTTTGTCACATTGGAGGATTTCGCCGGGGTAACAGCAGCGATCCTCATGAACCCGCGCCGACGATACCGTCACCGGAAAACTCCGGTCCGGCAGCGCCAGCGTAAAATAGGCCCCCGGCCAGGGGGTGAAGGCGCGGCTCATCGCCTCGATTTCGATCGCCGGCCGACGCCAGTCGATCGCCCCGTCGGCCTTGCGGATTTTGCGGCAGACGGTGGCCAATGCGTGCTCCTGCGGCACGGCTTGAAGCGTACCGGCGGCGATTCGCCGCAGCACCGGAATCGCCGCGGCGGCAGCCACCTCCCCCAGGTGCTGTTCCAGCCGGTCGGCACGTTCGTTGCGCACCAGCGCCACCGTCTCGGTGTGATAAACCGGGCCGGTGTCAAGGCCGCGCTCCATGCGCATGAAGGCGACCCCGGTACGCTCGTCAAGATGGCGGATCGCCGACACGATCGGGGACGCGCCGCGATACTTCGGCAGCAAAGAAGCGTGGACGTTGACGCATCCCGCCGGCGGCAGCTCAAGCACCCCCTCGCGCAGAATTTGGCCAAAGGAAATCACCACGATCATTTGCGGCGCAATGCCGGCCAGATACGCGAGAAATTCCGGCGTATTGACCGAATCGACTTTGTCGACCGGCAAGCCGAGCTCGGCGGCCGCCGCGCCCACCGGGGTCGGCGTCAGTTTGCCGCCGCGGCCGGCGCTGCGGTCGGGCTGGGTGCAGATGCCGGCCAGTTCGATCGCCTCACTGGCGGCCAGCCGGCGCAGCACCGGGACGGCGATCGGGCCCGCCCCCATGAAGTAGATTTTCAGCTTTTCCGCCATCCGCGTCCTTTGCAAAAACAGTAATCCGGTGGTAATATACTATAAATCCCGGAAAAAACGAATCAAGATCATGTCAAATCCGATAAAAATCGCAATCGCCCTCGGCGGCAACCTCGGCGACACCGCCGCAATCTTTGAGCTGGCGGCGGCGGAACTAGCCACCGGCGGGGTTGAAACCATCCGCCGCTCCGGCAACTACCGGACCCGTCCGGTCGATTGCGCCCCCGGCACGCCCGACTTCCTCAACGCGGCGCTGACCGGAACCTGGTACGGCGCCGCCATTGAGCTCCTCGATCTCTGCCGGCGCATCGAAGTCAAGCTCGGCCGCCCCGCCGTCCACGGGGTCAACCGCGACCGCACGGTGGACCTCGACCTGATTCTCTACGGCGACCGGATCATCCGCGAAGAGGGGTTGATCGTGCCTCATCCGCGGGCCCGGGAGCGGCTTTTCGTGCTCGAACCGCTCGCCGAAATCGCGCCCGAGTGGGAGTTCCCGGATGAAAAAATCACCGTAAAAAACGCATTATCGCGCCTTCGACTGTTGACAACCGGCCGGGATGTGGTATAATAAAAAGCGGTATAGGTAAAAAATATAATCCATTCAACAATGGAGGGCAGAATCATGTTATTTGGAATTTCCGGAACCGACTGGCTGATCGTGGCCGGCGCGGTTTTGACCTGGCTCATTTTCATTCTCGGCGTAGCGCAGCTCTCGCGTTTCTACACCCGGGTGATGGAGATGCGCCGGGAGCTCGACGCCAACAGCCTTGCTGTCGTCAATCAGCTCAAAAAAATCCAGACCACGCTGTCCGAAGTCGCGATCGAGCAGCGCCGTTCGACCCGCTTGATGCTCGAACAGATCGACCTCAAAAAGGCCGAACTGACCGGCGAATTCGAAATCATCGAAGAACCGATCCCCGGTCCGGGTGCGCCGGTCGAGGAGCCGCAGCCGGAACCGGCGGTGCTCCGCCAGCCGAAAGCGCCGGGCTCCGGCATCGTGCTGCCGGAATAACGGTGACTTTGAACCGCCGATCCGGTCTGAAGTGAAAATCGTTTAAAAAAATTGGCAAAATCGCTTGACTATAGGCGGAATGTTGCTACTTTATACTGTCAGCATTTATAAAATGCCGGCTGAATCGCTTTGTCTGATGAAAAATTCTTGACATTAGTCTTTGTAAGGGAACGAAACCAAGTATGAAAAAGTTATTCCTGATGCTGGGTGTGGCGGCGATGCTCGTCACCGGTGGAACCGCCCGCGGCAACGAAATCGTCGAAAAGGTGGTGATGTATCTGCCGAACCGGGTGATGGACACCCTCGATACCTTTACCGTCAACCTCGGGGTCGGCCCGACCGTGCGCGCCGAGCTGATGATGACCCGCGCGGCGGTGGTCGGCGGCGGCTGGACCGGCTGGTGCGGCAAGATTTACAAGGATTACAACCGTCAGTACGGCCTCGGCATGCAGGAAGGCTGGTACTGGTCTCTCGCCGCCATCGGCGAAGAAGATATGCGCCGCGACCGCACCCTCGGCTGGGTCAAGAGCTACTGGGAAGCCAAAGCCGGGTTCCCGAATCCGGACGACCGCATCTACAACTTCCAGGACGGCGCCCGCGACTACTGGCAGATCGGCGGCGCGCTCGGCGCTTTCGTCGAAGGCGAAGTTTACATCCACCCGCTCGAAGGGATCGACTGGGTGCTCGGTTTCTTCTTCATCGACATCAAGGGCGACGACCTGACTTTCGACGATATCCGTTGACGGAGTCCGGCGAAAGCCGAACAGGGGTGTTTTTCGGCGCGGCCGGCAAACACCCCTTGTTTGTTATCAGGGGGAATGAGTTGGCCCGGAGAGGAGCCTGATGGCGGGAGAATTTCGATGCGCACGCTGCGGCAACTGCTGCCGCTGGCCGGGATATGTCAAGCTGACCGATGCCGAAATTGTGGCGATCGCCGGGTATCTCGGAATCAGCGAAACAGAGTTCACCGCGCAATACACGATGCTTGCGCGCAACCGGCGGTTTCTCTCGCTGATCGAGAAGCCGGACGGATCGTGCGTCTTTTTTGAAGCGGAGCCGGTCGGCTGCCGGATCAATCCGGTCAAACCGCAGCAGTGCCGGGACTTCCCGGAAAAGTGGAATTTCCCGGGTTGGGAAGAACAATGCAGGGGGAAGCAAAGTGAAACGTAAAACCGGATGTGCGATCGTCCTCTCCGGCCCCAGCGGCGTCGGCAAATCAACCTTGATCGGACTGGTCCGGCAGGAGATGCCGGAGCTGGAATTCTCGGTCTCATGCACCACCCGGCCGCCCCGCGCCGGAGAGGTCGAGGGGGTCTCCTACTATTTTCTGAGCGACGCGGAATTCGAGCGGAAACTCGCGGCCGGTGAATTCATCGAACACGCCGGGGTCTTCGCCAAACGCTACGGCACCCTGCGCCGGGAAGTGCTCGACCGGGTCGATGCCGGGCGCGACGTGATCCTCGACATCGACGTCCAGGGGGCGATGCAGATCAAGGCCGCGGCATTGCTCGATGCCGAACTCGCGGCGGCGGTTGAATTCGTCTTCATCGTGCCGCCGTCGATCGAGGTGCTGGAAGAACGCTTGCGCGGCCGCGCCACCGATTCCGAAGAGCAGATCCGCCTGCGCCTGGGCAAGGCCCGCGAAGAGCTGTCGCATTGGCGCGAATACGAATACGCGGTGGTCTCCGGCGACCGTGAACAGGGCGCGCGCGACCTCGCCGCGGTGATCCGGAGTTTCCGGCTCCGCACCCGCCGCCAGCTTGAAAGTGAGTTCTGACATGCAAAAACCCGTGATCGTTCTCGGCGTCACCGGCGGCATCGCCGCTTACAAGACGGCCGACCTCTGCAGCAAACTGGTTCAGGCCGGTTTCGACGTCCAGGTGGTGATGACCGAAAACGCCACCCGGTTCGTCACCCCGTTGACCTTTCAGACGCTGTCGCGGCGGCCGGTGATCACCTCGCTCTGGGACGCCCCCGACTGGAAGCCCGAGCACGTCGCGCTGGCCGACCGCGCCGGTCTGCTGGCGGTCGCCCCCTGTACCGCCAACTTCCTCGGCAAGTACGCCAACGGCATCGCCGACGACGCCTTGAGCACCTTTGCCGTATCCTGCCAATGCCCGGTGCTCCTCGCTCCGGCGATGAATCCCAAAATGTGGAAACACCCGGCGGTCGCCGCCAACGTCGAAGTGCTGAAATCGCGCGGCGTCAACTTCGTCGGCCCGGCCGCCGGCCACGTCGCCTGCGGCCCCGACGGAGAGGGGCGGATGGCCGCGGTCGAGGAAATTTACGCCGCCGTCGCCGCCTTATTCCGGAAGTAACCCCCAAGCCGAATTCTAAAATCACCAGTCAGACAAGGAGTCCCCGATGAAATTTAACGTGCTGTTGCCGGTTGCGGCTTTGGCGGCCTTGCTCTTCTCCGGATGCGCGGTCAACAACAATTATCTCACCCCGACCGATTTCGCCAATCACCTGGTCAAAGCCGGCGTGCCGGTCACCCAGATGCAGCCGCTGAGTCCCGAGCCCTTCCGGGCCACCGAGGGCATGGCGCTGCTGATCGACGGCACCGAGGTCGGAGTTTACAAGTTCAACCGCGACAACGAAGTCCAGCGCCGCCGGATCGAGAAGTATGCGGAAACCGGCAAGGCCTTCATCGTCGGAACCCCCTATCCGATCCTGGTGCGCGGCTCGTTCATGCTGATCGGGTATGAAAAGAACCCCCGCAAAAAAGAGATCATCAAAGCCTTTGAGTCGTTCGAATGAGCAACCAGGACACCCCCAATATGCACGGCGCGGCCGGTATTTCGTACCGCGAGGAAGTCAAGCGCAAGCTGGTCCATTTGAGTTCGCTCTGGATGGTGGCGGCGATCTGTCTTTTTCCGCGTTTCGAGCTGGCGATTTTCTTCACGGTGCTGCTGGTGCTCAATCTCATTGTGGAGCGTTTGCGCGCGGCCCGGGTGCCGGGGCTGACCCCGGTTTACGACTTATTTTTTGGCCGGATGTTGCGGCATGAACCGCCGCCGGGAGCTTGGGTGATCAGCGGCGGGCCTTTTGTCTTCGCCGCGGCGGCGCTCAGCTGCGCGCTGTTCCCGACCGTCGCGGCGGCGGGGGCGATGGCCACCATGCTGGTCGGCGATACCGCCGCCGCCCTGATCGGACGGCGCTTCGGCAAGCACAAAACGGTCAACGGCAAATCCTTTGAAGGCATCGCCGCCTTTGTCATCGCCGGTTTCGCGGCGACTTCGCTGGTGATTTTCCTCCTCCACGGCGCGCCGGTTCTGTACTTGTGGGCGCTGATCGGGGTCTTTCCGGCGGCGGCGGTGGAATTGTTCGAGAAGCAGCTCCGGCTTGACGACAACTTTTCGATTCCGCTGGCGATGGGATTTTTCCTCAGCATGCCGTTTCTCCTGAAAGGACTCGGATTATGAAAAAACTGCTGACGGCGCTCCTGCTGGCCACCGCCCTGGCGGGCTGGGCCGAGGCCCCGAAACTTGCCGGCAAACTCGCCATCGTCGAATCCATCACCGGACGGGACGACGCGGTCCACGGCCTCGCGCTCCGCACCGGCATGGCCAATCATGACCTCACCATCGACATCTCCCGCGACGACCTCGCCGGTGCGCTCAAGGCGCTTGACGAGGGCCGTGCCGACCTGGTGATCGCCTATGCCGACCAGTTGCCCCCCGGACGGCGGCTGCGCCGGGTCTACGCCCGTGAAGCCGCGCTGATCGCGGTCAATGTGGCGAACAGCCGCAAGAGCTTCAGCAGCGCGGAACTCGCGAACATCTTCGCCGGCACGCTCGGCGACTGGAAGAGCCTCAACGGCAGCGCCTTTTCGTTTCACCGCTACGGCATCACCGAGGAGGTTCCCGGCGAAGGGGTGTTCCGCGAAAAGGTGCTCAAAGAGCGCCAGTTCGCCAATATCTACCGCAAAGCCGACCCCGCCGAGCTGATGATCCTGGTCGGCGCCAATCCGAATTCGATCGCGCTGCTGCCCGCGATCGCCGAAACGCCGCCGGCCAAAGTCGCACTCGCCGCGGTTGACGGAGTCGAGCCGACCACCGAAAATCTCCGCAAAGGCAAGTATCCGCTGACCCGCGACCGGGCGGTCGTATTCAGCGCCAAAGTTTCCGATCCGGCGCGTTTTTTCATCCAGCAGTTTCAAAGCGCCGACTTCATTGACGATCTCAAAGACCAGCACTTGCTGTCGCTGTTGTACTGAGGAGGAACCATGCTTGCCGTAGGCAATTACAACACACTCAAAATTTACCGGCTGGTCGACTTCGGAGCCTATCTCACCGATGGCGAGCACGAAGTCCTGCTGCCGAAAAAGTACCTTCCGGCGGGCGCCGCGACCGGCGACCGGCTTGAAGTCTTCGTCTATCTCGACTCCGAGGATCGTCCGGTGGCGACCACGCTCCGGCCCAAAGGCGCGGTCGGCGACGTGGTTCAGCTCGAAGTCAAAGAACTCACCCCGATCGGCGCGTTCCTCGACTGGGGGCTGGAAAAAGATCTTTTCGTCCCCTTCAAGGAGATGCGCGACAAACGGATGGCTCCGGGCAAGCGCTACTGGGTCAAAATTCTTTTCGACCGGGTCAGCGGCCGAATCATCGGCACCAACCGTTTCGACCGGATCGGCCGCAAGGCCACGACCGAAAACCTGAAGCCCGGCGACGAAATGGAGATCATCGTGCTCGAGCGGCTCCTGCACGGCTACCGGGTGCTGGCCGCCGACACCTATGAGGGCATGATCTACTTTACCGAAATTTTCGCTCCGGTCAAAGTCGGCGACCGCTGCAAGGCGTATCTGGTCCGGGTCCGCGAAGACGGCAAACTCGATCTCCGGCTCCGTCCCGGCGGTTTCGAGGGCGCGCTGGCGCGGCTCGACGAAGTCGTCCGCGAACTCGAAGCCGCCCCCGGCAAATTCCTCGCCTACGACACCGACACCGACGCAATGCGCATCCAGGGCAAGTTCCGGATGAGCAAAAAGCAGTTCAAGCAGATCATCGGCCACCTTTACAAGGAACGCCGGATCGTCTTTGAAAACGGCGGGATGCGACTCCTCGAAAACTGATTCCGGCGTTGCCGCTTCGGCGCGCGCCGGTGAAGCGGAACGTCTCCATTCCGGTCTCCTTGCGGACGGAAGCATCTCCCCTCCCCCGGCGATACCGGAACGTTCCGCGCCGGCGGCGACCGGTCGATGCGAGCAACCGGTTTCGCCGGCAAAATCGTGTTTTTTTCAGAAAAGATCAAACTTTCTTTCCCCCGGCTCTTGACTTTCGGGATTTTTTTGGTATAATTAAAGTGGTATGCACTGGTATACTTTGGTACAATAAGGATCATTATTCCTGGAGCAAAGGAGACATCATGAACCGAATCCCCCAAAAAGACGCCCGTTTCACCTTGATCGAACTCTTGGTGGTGATTGCGATCATCGCCATCCTGGCGGCGATGCTGCTGCCCGCGCTGGGCAAGGCGCGCCAGGCGGCGCAGGCGTCCAAGTGCTCGAGCAACTTGCGCCAGATCGGCGTCGGACTGCTGACCTACAGCGATGACCACAATACCTACGGACCGCCCTATGCCGCCAACTTCCAACCCTTTGAGGCGCACGGATTGCGCTACACCACCACCGGCTACTGGTATATCGGACTGTTTTCGGGCAAATATCTGCCGCTGCCGTCCGGGATTTTCGCGACTTACGCCCCGTCCAACGGAGCCAGCATTTCGCCGCCCGACGCGGCCAATTCGCCGGAGTATCTGGAGAGCGTGATGAACTGCCCGTCGGATCAGTCCCAGAGCCACAAAAAAATCTTCGGCTACGCCGCCAGCGAATTCATCGTCGGACTCAATCTGCTGACCGCGCCGAGCACCAAAATCCAGCAGGGCCGGGCCTACCGGCCGATGAAATTCCTCAAGCGCCCCGCCGCCACGTTCTACGTCGCCGACAAGGATCCCGCCAAGTGGTATGTCCCGTGCGCTTCCGGCAACAACGGCGGCCGCAATCCCGACCCCCGTCACAACAACTTCGCCAACTCCCTGTTCGCCGACGGCCATGTTGAGAAGAATCCGCCGTCGAGTTTCCAGCTCTCAAGCTCCCCCTACTACGGCGGCGGCACCTATCTCGGCGATTACTTCAGAAACAGCGCGTGGAACGCCAACTGATGAAAAGTCTGCTGACGCTGATGCTGGCGGTGACCGCGGCGGCGCTCGCCGCCGCGGTTTACGGAGGAATCGGGGAAACCGATGTCGCCAAGCTCAAAAGCGAAGTCGCCGAAGTGATGGCGATGAGCGAACCCGAGCTCGACCGGCAGCTCCCCGCGCGAAGCGGCATTTTCTTTGTGATGTGTCCAACGCCGGGCTGCGGCAATGCACAAGGTTCGTCTTTCGGCTGGTCGCCGGCCGAGCCCGGCGTGATCCGCTGCGACTATTGCCGGAAGAAATTTCCGTCTGCGGATTGCCCGGAGAATCACACCGCCGAAGTCCGTCCGCCGTCGGGCAAAGTGCTCAAGGAACCGTATTACCTCGCTCCCGACGGCCGCAAATACTATTTTTCGGCCGGGGCGAGCTATCGCAAGGGGCAATATTTTGCCGCGGCGGCGTATCGGCTGTCCCGGCTCTATCACCTCACCGGCGACGAAGCCTATGCCAGACGCGCGGCGCTGATCCTGACCGGGATCGCCCGCAACTATCCCGACTTCGCCTTCAAGTTCGACTTCCCCGCCAAAGAGGTGATCTGGTACCGCGGACTTCCCGGCAAAGCCGAACTCGCGCCCGACCACCGCACCAGCCGCTGGTCATGGTGGGCATACACCGATATTCCGGTCGAACTGGTGCTGAGTTACGACCTGATCCGCGACTCGCGGGGTTTCAAAACCGTGCTCGCCGAACGGAAACTTGACGAGCGCAAAGAGGTGGTGGAAAATTTCTTCGCCGAAGCCTCCAACGCGACGCTCCGCTATCCCGAGCGCTTTCACAATATGTCCGGACGTTTCTGGCGCGACCTCGCCATCACCGGCCGGGTCTGTGACAAGGAAAATTATGTCAATTACGCCATCCTCAACGGCAACCGCTATCTCAACAACTCCTTTTATTTCGACGGCTTCTGGAAAGAAGCGGCGGTGAGCTATCACGCGCAGTCGGTGCTCTTTCTCAGCCGCGCCGCCGAAGCGATCGACGGCTACCGCGGCAAAAGCGCCGCCGAACATTTCCCGATGCTCGCCGAGGCGCAAACCGTGCTCGGGCGCTTCCAATATCCCGACGGCCGCCGGCTGCCGCTCTCCGACACCTGGGTCAAACCGCTGCGCCAGGGCGGCGGACATGAAGCGGCCTCGTTTCTGAGCCCGGCGCTCGGTTACGCCGCGCTCTGCGGCGATCTCGCGCCGGGCCAGACCCAATTGCATCTGGCGTTCACCCCCAAAGTCGGGCACCGTCACTTCGACACCCTCGGCATCACCCTTTTCGCCGACGACCGCGAAATGCTCTCCGACGTCGGCTACACCCACACCCGGATGTCCTGCTATGTGCTCCAGAGCGCCGCCCACAATCTGGTGGTGGCCGACTTCGCCAACCAGCGCGACGCGGCGGACGCCTCCGGCGACCTCCTCTACATGGACGTCGCCGACCCGGATACCAAAGTGATCAGCGTCGACGGCCGCCGCGCCTATCCCGCGCTCGGGGTTTACCGGCGAACGCTGTTTCTCCTCAAGCGCCCCGACGGAACCTTCTTCGCGATCGATTTCTTCGAAGCCGGGCCGGGAGCGGCGAATCTCGACTACTTCCTCCACGGCTCCGCCGACGTCGATGAAACGCTTGACCTCAACGCCAAAGCGGTTCCGGCCGACCTGATCCCGGCGGCGGAGCGCGCCCGCTTCCGGATGCCGGACAATGAACAGCAGCGAAGCGCAATCACGACCCCATACAACGCCTACGGTTTTCTCAAGGAGACCGCCCGCGTCGAGTTCGCTCCGGGTGCGGAGTTCGGCCGGGCGGCGTTCCGCGCCGACGGACTTGCCCCGCTTGCCGTGCTCTGGCCGCTTGACCGCACCGGAGAGGTGTGGACCGGCCGCGCCCCCTCGGTGCGCCGCGCCGGCGAGGACAATCAAACGGTGCTCAAGTACTTCCGCAACTTCCTCGTCCTCCGCAAAAAAGGAGGTGGCGCGCCGGCCCATTTCGCGGTCGTTCTCGCGCCCGGCAAAGTCGGCGAAGCGGTGAGCGCGGTCCGGTCGCCGTCGCCGGGGGGGCTGACCATTTCGCTGCCGGAAGGGGACTATTGGGTTTTTCACCGCCGCGGAGAGCCGCTGAGCGTCGGCGGCCTGAGCTTCCGGGGTGAATACGGCTGCGTCCGGCTGACCCCGGAGCGGAAACTGCGCGGATACTTCATCGTCAACGGCGCGTTGCAGGGCGACGGTGAAGACTTCGTTCACGCTCCGGTCGCGCCGGGGCTGCTTGCGACGGTCGCGGGCAACACCCTCGGCTACCGGAGCGCGACGGAGCCGGGCGCCGACCTGGCCCCCTTTGTCCGGCTCCGCCATCGCGACGGGGCGGTCTACGGGTATCTGGTCAAAAAGCATGATGCGGCCGGCGGGCGGGTCGAGGGCGAGACGCGCTTCGGGCTGGAGGAGGGACCGGGCGACACCTTCTTTTTCCGCCATCTGCCGCAAACCCGCTGGCGGCGCGGCGACGTCACGGTGGAATGCTTCCGCCGCCGCGCGCAAAGCCGCTAAAAATCATCCCGGAACGCTTGCATCTCAGGCTTCCGGGATTATACTATTTCAACGGGGAAAATACTTTCATGAAACGAAATCTCAATACAGTCATCAAGCAATATATTTACGACGAAATCCGCCGCCGCCCCGCCGAGGCGGTCAAAATCGCTTCGGAACGCGAGCTCTGCGCCCTTTTCCAGACCAGCCGGACCACCGTCCGCAAGGCGCTCGGGGAGCTGGCGAGCGAAGGCACGCTGATCATCTGCCACGGGTCCGGGGTCTACAGCAATCCGGGACGGCGCAATTTCTCCGCCGGCATGGAGATTCCGGCGATCGGGGTGGTGCTCTATCACGGCAATTCGCTCTGCTTTGACGTCTATTACTGGGCGATCGTCAACGCCGCGCAACAACAGCTGGCGACCGAAAAAGGGTTGACGCTGCCGCTTTTGCAACTGTCCGGCGATTCGCCGGAGCGGGCGGCGGCGGAAATTCTCAAGCTGAGACTCGACGCCTTGATCTGGCTTCACCCCTCGGTGGAGCGCTA
>CAZRFG010000021.1:0-19942 GCA_964599205.1 uncultured Victivallaceae bacterium | reverse complement strand
GTTTTGTTCAAAAACATAAATAGTTGTATCCTTATATACTTTATCTTTACTTGTCAGTATTTTTAAAATATGCCCTTTTTCTTTTTTTGTTAAATAAGATGAATAATTTTCAAACCAACTCAAATCGTATTGATCGAAAAAGTTGCGATTATTATAATATTTTTCTACATCGTCTAATATTGTGCTTGTTTCACGACAAGCACAACCTCCCAAAATTACAATTGAAAGCAGAGATATTATTGATTTTAAAATGATTCTTTTGGCAGAAACATTATTGGCTACATTTTTCATTCATAATCCTCACTTTTTCATTATATTCCTCGACTTTAGCATTGAGTTTTTTTCGAGAAGTTTCTGCTTTTTCACACATATAATTCTTTTGAGCGCCCTGAGGGTAGTCTTTACAATCAAAAGCGTTATTGTAATACTTATTTTGCAATTCCCTGTACATAGACAATACTTCTATATAGGCTCCTACTGCTTTTGCGCACGAATAACACTTTAGCCGCCTATTATTATAGCTAAGTATTTTTTCGACAGCCCCACCAATATACTGATTGGTAATGGCAACATGATTTTCTTCATGAATTTCAGTATCATTTTTCTGTTTTCTTGTTTTATATTTTTTCAAATATGTAACTTGTACAGTACACTTTGCAGAACATTTAAAAAGATATTGCCTACTTTTTGGTATCGGAAAAGCTTGCCACGTACCTGAAGGACCCGTAAAAGTAGTTCGTCCAGAAGCTTTACCGCCAGCTTCGTGATTTAAATTATCAACAAAAACATTTGCTAATCTGGTACAATTATATAGACCATAGTTATCAACTAAATCTATGGTATTGTTCATTGAATGAACATATAAATTTACCCCGCCTTGTTCCTCGATTGGGTCGCGATTTATCCAGCGGCCGTCAAATGGTGAGTAATGACGGTAATTGTAGTAGACTAAAGCCGTTTCATCATCGGCATACTCACTGCTGAAACGGAACGGATTTTCATCGCCGACGGTCAGGGCTTCTACCGCTCCGAATGGGTTGTAGGCGTATGTCTTGGTGATCGTTCCGGCGGCATCACGCATTTGGATGATGTTTTTGTTACCGTCGGCGATGTAGTATGCATCGTTGCGCATAAGCGGCACGTCCAATCCGACCGGCTGCCAGAGATAACCGGCAATCTGCTCGTTGTTATTCAAAGCATCAAACTCGGCAATCAGTTTATAGCCGTCGTAAGCAAAACGCCGATGGACTTGCAGGCTCCAGTTATAAAGTGTCAAAATACTCTTGGTATAGACCTTCTTTTCGAAACGACGACCCATATAGTCGTAGTTGAATTCCAGCTTGGTATCGCTGCTTTCCGCGACAACCAGGCGGTTTTCACCGTTGTAGGTAAATGTCCAGCCGCCATGCGTCAACATATTGCCGTCGAGGTCATAGGTTGGGACCGCGGTATTGATCAAGGTATACTGATTGACGATATTGCTGGTATAGGTCGTAGTCGCACTGTCCTCAACCGCATTGGTGCGATTGCCGATCAAATCGTAGTTGTAGCTGAAACTTTTGAGCAGCATATCCGAGCTGTCTTTCTTCTCGGCACCAGCCACTTGACCCAGTGAATCGTAGCCGAAAAGCCAGTGGTTGCCGTCGGGCAGTGTTGCCGCGGTACGCTGATTCTTGGCATTCAGCGTATAACCGATCAAGGACTGATTGTTGACCGCGATTCCAGTCAGACGCTTGTGGGTATCGTAGGTATACGCTGTATTGAGCGCCGTGGCATTGGTCCACGATGAACTCCCGATCTGTGAAGTCCCAGGAACGTAGCTGTAAGTCACTGTATCTGCCCCATTCCCTACCGTCTCGATTCGGCCCTGTGGATCGTAGGTATAAGCGGCCGACGCATAAGTGATAGTGCCATTGACGAAACTCATCTGTGTCCTCCGCCCGGAAGTATCATAGCCATAATTCGTTTCGCTGTTTACAATAAGCGGATTCGTCTCGTTTGCAAGCCGGTATTCAAATCGTAACTGAAAGCAACAACCGATTCATGCTAAATGGCGCTTATTTTTTGGCATTTTTAAGTATAGCGATGATTTCATCATACAAGGCAATATCGCGTTCAATATTTTGACGTTCTTCTTCGCTCACCTCATCATTCCAAACTTGATTCAATTTATCTACGCATTGTTGACGCCATAAAAGTGCCCACTCTAACACAGTTTTATTTTGGAGTCGAACGTCAATTTCTACCATGTTATCGATCAAATACTTAACTACATATATATCTTTTCTCATGACAGCGGCCCATAGTACTGTATGGTGCTCGAGGCGTTCACTTTCAGTAGAATAATCAACTCCATTATTTTTATTTATGGACTTTAGATTTACATAGAACGCGCCCCTATTAAAATCGGCGCCATGACTTTTATATTTTTCCAGAATCTTTATTCTCGCTTTAGCATCTAAAAAATCTCCACAAAAAACAACATAATAGGCAGGATATATATAATAAATACTCGCGCAATCTTCTTTGATAATTTCTAAAGGCTTAGTTGGGGAAAATCCATATTGCAGCAATAAATCAATGATCGCTTCGCTATTTTTTTCTGCAGAAAAAACATAATTTAAAAAATTGACTTTAGTGGAGATTTCATTTCTGAATTCACACAATAAATATTCAACCAGAGCCAAATTATCCAAAGAAAAAGAGCTCAATAATGGATCGCACTCTAAATAGTTGTATAATTTTTCATAATTCATCTTTCTCTCTGTTATATAGCTTTTGATTTTCTGTAAATTTCCAAATATAAACAATTCCCGAAATTGTTCTTTTTCCAATTTCATTATCTGAGATTGAATTTGATATTCCAAAAGGGTGATATATGCGATCACGGAGAAAACCATGATCGCACAAATCGAACCGAATATAATACGAGTAAAATATTTCTGTATCATTTCAACTCAGTTAAAAACGCCTGAAGTCTGATTCCGGTATTTCCGAAATATCCGCCAAACGTGGGGCGAGCGTCAAGAGTCTCATCGCCGCCGCTAAATATTGACTCTAGTCCCAATTTATTTAAGAATTGTACATCAGAAAAATAATTTGTTACCCATAATTTGTTGGCTATTATATGCCAACTATGCGCACCAGAGTGACACCCCACTCCAGCAAAAGCTGCAATTTTATATGGCACATGATCCTTAATGGACTCGTATCCAATAAGATAACTGTCACTTCCCGTTACTTTGAAGCGTCCTTTGTCGTTTGTATTTTTAACATAAAAATGCCCGGCGTACATTACTGCATAAATACCACTTCCAGATATATCAGAGATAATCCTATATTTTTTAGGCATTAACTGCGTTCTCACTTTTCCGGCAAAAGTATTTAAGTTAACTCCTCCTCCCTGTTTGAGCACAAAAGTATTGGGAATCGAATAGCATTTCCATTTATTATTTTTATCAAATTCTTCTTTAGTTATTGTAACATTGTTATCTGGTTGGCCTTTTCTTTTTCTTAGCCAGCCACTTTCACCAAACGCCTCATGAGGTTCAAGGCTATAATCCATCGCAAGAGTTCGAATTGAATCATAAGGCTGTTTTCTCAGTACTTGCGCCCATGCAAAATTTGTATATCGTTCGACCCTCCATTCTAAACCATACTGATCAAATTTGTTGATAAGATCATTATTTGCTATCTTATACAGATGGACACCACCCAGTTCCTCAATCGGATCTCGATTGATCCATCGTCCAAGAATAGGACTGTAATAGCGATAGTTATAATAGACAAGTCCAGTCTCGCCATCATGATATTCACAAAAATTGGTGCCAGTCAGCAGATATCTTTTTCTATCAAATTATTATGACTTAATTATTCCCACTCCTACTCGGAATGCTCAATACGTTCACAAGCTGATGATAATCGTTGACTTTCCTTGTTTTCCACAATACGATATATTTGTAGTAAGCTATTTGCAAGTGATTAGACGAAAGTTTTTTTGTTTTTATTCTATAGATTCTTCAGGTAAAAAAACGGCATATCACTTGTGTGATATGCCGGGTCGAATATTCGAGCGGTCGAAGTTAGAAAAGGTATGCGTCCTGTTCCAGCAGGAGTTTCTTGAGCTTCGCGTACTCAACTTTGGCGAAGTCGCCGCCTTTTTCCAGCGCCAGCGCCGCGGCCGCTCCGGCGGCTTGGCCGATGGCTCCCACGCAGGGGGTGGTGCGGAAGGCCGCCTGGGCTCCGAATTCGCTTGAGATTGAACGGCCGGCCACCGCCAGGTTGGCGATTTTGGCGTTCAAAAGGGCGCCGTAGGGGATGGTGTAGTATTCGCCCGGCTTCAGGTGGTAGGAGTAGTTCTCCTCAAGTTTCCCCGAGGGGCTGTGGATGTCGATCGGGTACGAATAGCAGACCACCGCGTCGGGGTATTTGACCGCGTTGACGATGTCGCTCACCTTGAGCGTGGCCAGTCCCTTGATCTGAAGACTCGAACGCACCCCGATCCGCGGGCCGGAAAAGGCCAGCACCGCGTGCTCGAAGCCGGGGATCGATTCGCGGAGGAATTTCATCAGCTCGGCCGCCTGTTTACGCCCGGTCCGCTCGGCATCGCTCAGCGCCACCGGGTCGGTCGGATCGACGCCGACCAGGCGCGAGGTGTTGATGATCACTTCGCCGGGATTGACGGTTTCAAAAAAGAGAAGGCATTCGCGCTTGAAGCTCAAGCGCCCGTCCGCGATCGCCTGACGGATCGCCGGGACGAAACCGGCGACCGACAAGCGCGGCGCGCGCTCGAGAAGCTCAAGCTTGTCGCTCTGCACCGGGAACTCTTCGGGATGGGCCTTGATATAGGCGCGGATTTTCGGAATATCGACGTTGTAAACCTTGAGGTTCATCGTCAAGGGTTGCATTTTGCCGTCTTCCGGCCGCCCCTTGTCGGTGGGGACGCCGCTCATGACCGCGAGATCGGCGTCGCCGGTCGCGTCGATGAATGCCGCGCCCGCGACTTCCAGCACCCCGCCCGGCGTCGAAACCGTCACCGCAACGATCCGGTCGCCCTCGACCTTGGCCGCGATCACCCGGGAGTGGAAAAGGATCGTCACACCCGCCTCTTCGCACATCAGATCGAGCTCAAGCTTCATCGCCTCGGCGTCGAACGGAGTCAGCGTCGAGGTGTAGCCGATGGTGTCGACGATATGGCCGACCGAGCCGCCCTTGGCCTTCAGCCGCTCGATCAATTCGGAGGTCAGCCCGCCGATCATCTGGCGGTCGCCGGAGTGAAAAGTCATCATCGGCCCCACCCCGGCCGAGGTCAGCATCCCGCCGAGACAGCCGGATTCCTCGACCAGCAGCACCGATTTCCCCGCCCGTCCGGCGGCCACCGCCGCCATCGCGCCGGCAATGCCGCCGCCGGCCACCAAAATATCAATTTTCACAGCTTCACCTCATTCATAGTCCCGGAAACAGATTCAGGAGATTGGTTTCGATTGTTCGTTTTAAAAAATACCATTGAACTTGGCCTTTGTCAATTGTCAAATGTTCCAAAGTGCTGTATAATATAGCACCATGAAAAAAATTTCCGCATTCGGCAAAGTATACTGGACCGTCGCATTGGCCGCGCTGCTGGTGCGCGTGGTATTTTTCTTTTATTGGGAATTCTCCCCCCTCGCCGTCTTTCATCAGCTCGACGGGCTGGATATGAAAACCCACCTTGAGCTCGGCATGCTTTGCCTCAAGGGGCAGGTGCTGCTGACCCCCTACCGGCTGCTGGCGGGCCTGCTGCCGGCGCCGTGGGGAATCGTCTGCTGCCAGATGGCGATGGGGACACTCACCGCGCTCCTCGTGACCTGGATCGCCTTTCGCCTCACTGGAGCCAAATTCTACGCCCTCTTTGCCGGGCTGGCGACCGCGGTCTATGCTCCGGCGCTGCTTTATGAAATGATGACGCTTCAGGAGAGTCTCACCGCGTTCCTCGCGGCGGCGGCGGTGGCGGCGGTGCTCCACGCCCGGCGGCGGCGCTTCGCCAACGGACCGGTACTGCTCGCCGGGATCGCCCTCGCCCTCGCCGCCACCGGCCGTCCGGCGACGGTGCCGCTGGTCGGCGCGCTGACGCTGTGGCTGATCGTCTACCTCGTCCGCCGCCGCCGCAAGCTCCGCCCGGTGCTGTTGACGCTGGCGCTCGGCATGCTGCTGGTCTGGGGCCCGGCCGGGATTTACAACGGAATCAAATTCGGCTGGCCGCTGCCGTTCTACGGCGGAAATATCGGTTATCTCGCCACCGTCGGCAGCCGAGCCTCAATCGAATCGTGGAACATCACCGAGGAAGCCGACGCCGCCACGCCCGCCGCCGCGCCCCGGATTGCTTCGGCGTTCATCAAAAAAGTGCCGCTCCTCTTTGCCCCCTACGAAATTCCGGACAACCTCAATTATCACTACATCCGCAACAAGTTCGCACCGTTCAGCGCCTTGCCGGGGCCGGCGCTCTGCTGGCCGCTCGGGCTGGCCGGGCTCGTTTTGCTTTTCCTGAGCGGGCAATGGCGCAAACGGCAGGGGCTGATGCTGCTTTATTTCGGAGCGCTGCTGCTGTTGGTCACCGCATATTATCCGACCGGGCGGCACCGGCTGCTGCTCTACCCGGCGCTGATGCTGCTGGCGGTCTATCCCTTTTATTCGCGCCCGCTCAAACGCTCGCTGCCGCTGGCGGCGGCGCTGCTGGTGACCGGATTCTGGTTCACTCCCGCCAATCTGATCCGCCCCGGCGACAACTTCAACTGGGCGCTGGCGCTGGAAAAAATGCCCAACCCCACCGAGGACCCCGCCGAATTGTATCTGCACAACTACCGGAACGGTTCCGCCGAAATCGATTTCGCGCGGCTGGCCAACTTCCTGATCCGCAAAAGCCGCTATCAGGAAGCCTCGGCGGTGGTGCTGGCGCATCCGGTCAAAAGCAACTATTATTTCTACTATCTCGGCCTGATCGAACTGATCAACCACAATCCCTCCGGAGCCGAAATGGCGCTCTCGCAGGTGCAAGTCGAAGAACTCCCGGACACGGCCGCCTCCTGCTATTTCTACTACGGCGAAGCCCTCCGGCTGGGCCATAAAAACGATCAAAGCCTGGCAGCCTACCGCAAAGCGCTGGCAAGCAATCCCAGCGAAACGCAAAAACGCCGGATCGAGCTGGCGATCGAACAATTGACCTCGCCGACGCCCGCCCCGCCGGGACCGTAAAGGCCGAATCCTGCCGAAAAGAACGGCCGGTTTATTTGCATTTTGTTAAAACCCGGTTATCTTTATGGAAATGAGCCGTTTCAAAAAGCCTGTCGAGCACCCGGGACGGCGGTTGGAATCGGCTCAAATAATCGGAGATTTTTCCATCATGCAGTACCTCGGCCACCTGCCGGCTTCCGATATGCTCTACCAGTATCTCAAGTACGAGATCCAGCCGCAGTTGAGCGACCGCCGCGACGTCGATTACCGGGTTTACCGGCTCAACGGCTCCAACGCGGTCTACCTTTACGAAGACAAATACTCGAAAACCCGGGTGATCGGAAAATTCTTCCTCTCCGGCCAGGAGCACGACGCCGATGCCGCCGCCCGGCGTCTCAACCGGGAATGCCATCACTTGCGGATGCTCCGCGACTGCGGCTTCGCCGGGAGTCCCCACTACATCGCCCGGCCGCTCGGCTGCAACTCCGGCCTCAATCAGCTGCTGGTGACCGAGTTCTGCAATGGCGAACTCCTGAGCTCGATCATCGACCGCGCGATCCGGACCGGCGACCACGGACTGCTCTACGGCAAGCTCACCGCGCTGGCCTATTTCCTCGCCACCTTGCACAACCGCACCGCCCAGCCGGAGAACCGGGTCAACTTCACCGAGGCGGTCTGGTATATGGAGACCTTGCTCGGCCGGATCCGCGACTGCGGCCTCGAACAAGACCTCGGCGAATTTTATCACCTCCGCGACTGCTGGCGCGGCCAGCCCAAAATGTGGGAGGACGCCTCGGTGCTGGTGCACGGCGACGCCACCCCCGAGAACTTCATGCACGGCGACGGCTTGCACGTGATCAGCTACGACCTTGAGCGGCTGCGCCGGGCCGACCGGGTCTTTGACATCGGGCGAATGGCGGGGGAACTGGCCCACTTCTTCTACTCGCGGACCGGCAGCCGGGGCGGCGCGGAGCCCTTCATCGGGCATTTTCTCTGGGAATACGCCTGCCACTTTCCCGACCGCAATCAGGCTTTCGCCTCGATCACCCGCCGGGTGCCGTTCTACATGGGGTTGACCTTTCTCCGGATCGCGCGCAACAGCTGGCTCGACTGGAATTACCGCAAACAATTGATTTACGAGGCAAAAATCTGCCTGAGGGAGTTTCAACGATGATCAAAGGACTGCTTTTCGACTTGAATGGAACGCTGATCGACATCCTCACCGACGAGGGAAATCCCGAGCTCTACCGGACGATGGCGAATCTGCTCGACTACTACGGCGTCTACCTCAAACCGGAGGCGGTCCGCGACTTTTTCTTTGCCCACAACCGCACCCAGCGGCGCGAGAGCTCCGAGGAGTACCCCGAGTTCGATGTCACCGCGGTCTTTGCCGCGATTCTCGACCGCTACGGCTCGGCGATGACGCGGGCGATTCCGGAGGAGAAACGGCGCTGGCTGTCGAAATTTCTCGCCGAAACCTTCCGGGCCGGATCGCGCTTCAAGCTCGAACTCTACCCCGGCGTCCGCCAGGTGCTCGACGAACTTCACGCCGATTACCGGATGGCGGCGATTTCCGACGGACAGAGTCTGTGGGCGCTTCCCGAACTCCGCCGGGTCGGGCTCGGCGATGACTTCGAATTCACCCTCGTCTCCAGCGATTTCGGCTTCCGCAAGCCAGACCGGCGGCTGTTCCGGGTCGCGCTCGATAAATTCGAACTTTCCCCCTCGGAAGTGATTTTCATCGGCAACGATATGTTCCGCGATATTTGGGGCGGAGACCAGGTGGGGATGAAAACGGTGTTCTTCCAGTCCAATCAGGGCGATTGGAAAGCGCAGGGCGCCGAGCCGGATTATATCATCTACAACTTCAGCGAACTCCCCGAGGCGATTCGCTTCCTGACCCGGAATGAATCATAAAATCAGGTTAATTTTCGATTTGCAGCCTTGATTCCGGACGAAAACAGACTACCGTAAATCGGTAACTTCAACCCCGGAAAGAGTGATTATGAAAATCGGACTCCAGCTTTTGACGGCTCTGGCAATGATGACAGGAACCATGACCATGGCAGCGGAAACCCCAAAAAACGCGCTCGAACTCGACCCCAATATGGCAATCCGCCCGGCCAACGAGGACGGCCTGCGCTTCCTCTCGCCGGACGATGCGCCGCTCCGGCTTACCGGCTTCCTCTTCCGCGACCGGGACAAGGTCTACCGCCGGATGCCGCTCAAGCCCGCCGAACCCTTTTCGCCCGGCGTGGAGAACCTCGCCTGGAACACCGCCGGGGGCCAGGTGGCCTTCCGCACCGACAGTCCGCGGATCGTCCTCAAGGTCAAAATGCGCGGCAACAACGTGATGTACCACATGGCCCAGACCGGCACCGCCGGATTCGACCTCTACGCCGGCGAACCCGGCCGCCAGCGTTTCGCCGCGGTCACCCGCTTCGTGGCGGGCGCGCCGGAATACACCGCCCAGGTGTTCAAGACGAGTCGCCCCAAAATGCGCGAATTCACCATCAACTTCCCGCTCTACGCCGGAGTTGAATCGGTCTATATCGGAGTCGACGAAAAGGCCAAGGTGGAAGCCCCGACGCCGTGGGCCGACGACCGTCCAATTGTCATTTACGGCACCTCGATCACCCAGGGCGGATGCGCCGCCCGGCCGGGAATGGCCTACACCAATATTCTCAGCCGGATGCTCAACCGGCCGGTAGTCAACCTCGGTTTCTCCGGCAACGGCAAGGGCGAAGCCGGGGTCGCCGCCGAAATCGCCAAGGTCGCCGCGCCCGCGATGTTCGTCCTCGACTACGACGCCAACTCGGGCGGGGCCGAAAAGATCGCCGAAACCATGCCCGTCTTCATCGACGTGCTGCGCAAGAGCCACCCCACCACCCCGATCCTGGTGATCAGCCGCATCCGTCCCGGCGGCGAAGCGCTGGACTACGCCCGCAACGAAGAGGCGCCGCGCTCCACCGCCCAGGCCGCCAGCGTCAAAGTCCAGCGCGAACTGGTCGAGAAACGCCGTGCCGCGGGCGACCACAATCTCTATTTCCTAGACGGCGGCACCATTATCAACAGCGAAGACTGGGATGAAGTCACCGTCGACGGCAGTCACCCGACCGACTACGGCTTCGCGCTGATGGCCCGCTCGATCGCGCCGGTGGTGGCAAAGATTCTCGCCGAAAGCACGTCGGCCGCGACCCGGTAACAAGAGATCGAACGTCGCCGCTTTACCGCAGCAGCCCCGCCTTCGCCAGCGTTTCGGCGAAGTCGTAAAACGGGGGCCGGTGGAGCGGCGAATTCTTTTTCAGCCGGAAATCGCGTTTGGCGGGGTTGACGAAGCCGGGATCGGCGAGCCGGGAAGCGGTGTCGAAGCCAAGCTTTTGCCATTCGGCGAAAGTGACGCTCCAGACCGGCGGCGCGGCACGATCGTTGACGTCGGCCGGGCTGTAGGCGAAGCACTTGACGCCCGGCGTGTAGTGCCAGAATAAATTGAGGTCGGAGAAGAGCTTGCCGGGAGCCACCGCCCCCGCGAGGCCGCGCTTGAAGAACGGCCGGTCGGCATTGACGATCACATTGCCGTAAAAGTTGACGTTGAACGCGTAATTTTCGCCGGGAAATGAAAATCCTTCGTTGCGGAAGTTGCTGATCGCGATTCCCCCCTGCCCCGAAAATGCGCCGAGGTTGTAGCGAAAAATATTCTCCCGTCCGTAATGCTGGTGAAAGGCGTCGCAGTTGCAGTCGTAACAGACGTTTTTCTCGATTACGATGTGCGACGAGCCCTCGTCGGTGTAAATCCCCCAGCCGCCGTAGTAACGGCTGTCGACCCGGTAGATCAAATTGTGGTAAATCCGGGTTCCGGCCTGAACGCCGAGAAGATAGATGCCGCCCATGTCGCTCAGAACTTTTTTGCCGAGGTCGTGAATGAGATTGTAGCCGACCCGGTTTTCCCGGGTCATGCTCTCGGCATAGCCCCACACCCAGCCGAGCGAAATCCCGGTGTAGTAGATGTCGTGAAGGTGATTGTGCTCGATGAGATTGCCGAAGGAGTGCCCGCCCAGGATGCCGACCGCGCTCAAGTTGTGGCACCCGAGGTGGTGCAGATGGTTGTTGACGATGCGATGGCCGGAATTGGCGTCGCTTGAGCGACTGGCCCGGTCGGCCGGCGCGCCGGTCATTGCGATCCCGCCGCCGCCGAGGTCGGCGATTTCATTGCCCGCGATGACGAAGTTGCGGCAGCCGCGCTCGAGCCGGATACCGTAGTAATTGCCGTGCCGGATGCGGCAGTCGAGCACCGCCGAATCGGTGACATAGTCGAAAAAGAGGAGCCCCGGCAGATGCACTGCCGCCTGCGGCGAACCCCCGGGCCGCTTGCCGCCGAGACCGTCGAGGAACGACGGCCGCATCAAATAATTCGGAATCCGCGGCAGGCCGGGAACGCCGCAGTCATGCTTGAGTCCGACCGCCGCCCGGTCGCGCCCGGCGTACTCGAAATTGAGATGCCGGAGCTCAAGGTTGCGGATCGGAGATTGCCGGGTGCCGGCGGCGACCAGGAAAAGGTTGATCGCGGGAACCACGAGCTCAAGATTTTCAATCGTTTCGCCGCGCCGGGGCAGATAGTAGACCAGATTTTCTTTTTTGCAGTAATAATATTCGCCGGGCCGGGTCAAAGCGGCTTTGAGGTTGACGACCCGGTACTCGGTGCCCGCCGGGTCGAGCTCGAAGCGGCTCGCTTCGCGGCAGACGACCTCGCGCGTTGCCGGCTCGAAACGCTCGAAGCGGAGCCAGGCCTCGACCCACTTCTGGGTGATCAGAATTTCGACATCCTCGAGATGCTCCCACGCCGGGTCGAAGTCGCCCTCGCGCACCCGGAAGCGGTCGCCGCCGGCAAAAAGTTCGTTCTTGAGCGGCACAAGCGAAGGAGCGAGGCGGAAAAAGTCGCCGTCCTTGGGCAGCGCGGCGCGGGTCGCCCGCTCGCCGTTGACCCAGAGCTGGTCGACCGTTCCCTTGATCCGGCCGGGAAGCCGCCCGACGACCGCCCGGCGGCGGTTGACCGTGGTGTAAGCAAGACCGGTCAGGCGCAGTCCGCCGTCGAGCACGGTGCCGCCCGCGGCGTCGCCGATGAGCGCCAGTCGGGCGTCGCGCCGGGGGATGCGGAGAGTTTGAGAAACCAGGTAGCGGCCGGGGCCGAGATGGATTTCGACATCGCGATCGCCGGCTTCGCATTCGGCTTTGGCCAGCGCCGCCGCCGGCGTCGCGAGCGGCCGGGCGGCGGTTCCGGCATGACGATCATCACCCTCGGGAGAAACGAAAAGCTGCTTTGTTTTCATAGCGGGCTCCGTAAATGAATGTGGTTACTATATGCCCCGGTTATTGATTTGCAAGGTGTTTTTTTCGGTTATCACCGTTGCATTTGCCGTCCGAGACGGTATATTGCTGATAAATTGCTGAAAACTTTATATCATTGTCTTGGGAGGGAAAGATGAAATTTCGGTTTGCTCTGCTGGTCGTCGCGCTGGGCGCGGTTCTTTTTTTCATCGGCTGCCAAAACGCGCCGCAAGCGGCGGTCAAAAGCGATCCCTACGAGGTCCGGATCAGCCGCCTGTCAAACGGAGTCAACGTCTATCTCTCGCCCAACCGCGAAAAGCCGCAGGTGGTGACCATGATCGGCTTCCCCTCCGGCGGCCAGAACGATCCCGACGACAAAACCGGCCTCGCCCACTACCTTGAGCATCTCCTCTTCAAGGGAACCGGCAAACTCGGCACCACCGATTATCAGGCCGAAAAAGTGCTGCTGGACAAAATCGGGAAACTCTATCAGGAACACGAAAAAACCGCCGATCCCGCCAAGCGCCGGGAAATCTATCGCGAAATCGACAAACTCTCGACCGCCGCCGCCAAGTATTCCGCTCCCAATGAGTTTGTCCGCGCCATCCAGTCGATGGGCGGCTCCGGCACCAATGCCTATACCTCGATCGACCGCACCGTCTACCTCGACACCATTCCCTCCAACCAGTTGAGCAAATGGATGAAGCTTGAAACCGAGCGGTTCCGCGACCCGGTCTTCCGCGGTTTTCACACCGAGCTCGAAACCGTTTTTGAAGAATACAACATGGCGCAGGACCGCCCCGGCACCAAATTCTGGGAGCTGGTGATCTCGACCGTTTACGCCGGCCATCCCGCCGCCCGGCCGCTGATCGGAACTCCGGAACACCTCAAAAATCCGTCGCCGGAGCGAGTGATGCAGTTCTACCGCGAACGCTACACCCCGAGCGACATGTACGTCATCCTCGCCGGAGATTTCGACCCCGATCAGACGCTGGCTCAGCTCGAAGCCACCCTCGGCACCCTTCCCGCCGCGCCGCAACCGGCCAAACTCGACGCGGTGCCGACGCCGGTCAAGGGGGAAACCGTCCGCAGCATCACCCAGCCCGACTTCGCGATGGCGCTCCTGGTCTGGCGGATCGACCGCCCGACCCGGCGGGATTTCGACCTCGCCGAGCTGACCGCCAGAATTCTCAGCAACGGCAGCGCCGGCCTCTTCGACCAAAATTTGCAGATTCCGCAGAAAGTTCCCAGCGCCTTTGCCTCGGTCGGCGACATTCAGGGCGGAATCCTGACCATCATGGCCGGGGCGCTGGCCCCCGCCGGGGTCAAGCCGGAAGCGGTCCGCGAACTCCTCGACGGCGAAATCGCCAAACTCAAAAAGGGCGACTTCCCGGACTGGCTGCCGGCAGCGATCATCGACCACGAGCGGCTGGCCGAGCTCCAGAGCCTTCCCAACAATTACGCCCGCGCCAACCGGATGCTCGACGTCGCGCTGACCGGCCGCGCCTGGAGCGAGGAAATCAACAAACTCGAGCGGATGCAGAGCCTGACCAAACAGGAGGTCGTCGACTTCGCCCAGCGCAACCTTGGCGGCGATCGCTTCGTCTTTTACCGCCAGACCGGACCGCGCGACCCCGGGGTCAAACTTGACAAGCCGGAGATCACGCCGCTCACCATCCGCCCTGACGCGAGTTCGTACTATTTTCAGAAATTCACCGCGATCCCCGCGCCGGAGCTGGAGCCGGAGTTCCCGGACCTGAAGCGCGACGTCCGGCGCGACCAGCTGGCCTATCGCGACCAAGGGCGTCAACTCCCGCTGACGGCGGTGGCGAATAAACGCAACGAACTCTTCAACCTGACTTTGGTCTTCGACGCCGGAACCGACAACGACCGCCGGCTCGCCGCCGCCGCGACCTACGCGATGCTGGCGGGCACCAAGAATCTGACCGCGCCGGAATTCAACCTCGCGCTCTACCGATTGAGCGGCTCCATCAGCATGTCGGCCGGACGCGACGAAGTCTATTTGAACATCTCGGGCCTGACCAAAAACATGGTGCCGCTGCTGCAACTCGCCGATCAATTCCTGACCGAAACGCGCGACAACCCGGAAGCGTTGAAGAAGATGGTCGCCACCATCAAACTTGCGCGCAAGATGGAGCGCGAACGGCCGCAGTCGATCCTTTTTTCGGGGCTGGCCAATTACGCCCGTTACGGGACCGACTCGCCGCTGATGGCGGAGCCGTCCAATGCCGAATTCGACGCGCTCAAGCCGGAGCAGTTGATCGCAACGCTCGCCAAACTCCCGTCCTACCCGTGCCGGATCCGTTACTACGGCCCGCTGCAACCGGCGGAGCTCGACCGGACGCTGGCGGCCGAGCTCAAGCTCCCCGCACTCGAGAAAGCGCCGGACGCGCCGCACCGTTTCGACACGGTCAAGCGCGACAAGCGCGAAGTGTATCTGGTCAATGTGCCGAAATTGCAGCAGGTGCAACTGCTGTTTTTCGAAGCCAAGGAGTTGTTCAATCCCGGCAACGCCGCGCTGCGGCAGCTCTTCAACGAATACTTCGGCGGCGGCATGTCGTCGGTGGTTTTTCAGCAGATCCGCGAAGCCAAATCGCTGGCTTACAGCAGCTACGGGAGCTACACCACGCCCCGGCTGCCGGATGAGCCGCATACCTTTCAGATCTTTTTGAGCACCCAGCCGGACAAGGTCAGCGACGCGATCGCGGCGGTGGAGGAACTCGGCTTCCCGATTTCGCCCGAATCCTTTGAAAAATCCCGCGAAACCATCATCCGGCGGCTCCGCGCCGAACGCTGGCGCGACCAGGCGCTGATCGGCGTCGCCGAAGAATTCCGCCGCAAAGGCCTCCCCGACGACTTCTACGCCCAAAACTGGACCGACCTCAACGCCGCCCAACTCAAAGACCTGAAGCAATTCTATCAGGACAAAGTCAAAGCGGTCCCGAACCTGCTCCTGGTGGTCGGCGACGCCTCGCGCATCGACCGCAAAGCGCTGGAAAAGTTCGGCCCGGTCACCGAGTTCACGCTCGACCAGATCATGAAATAGCGCTTGGGAAAACTATGTTTCGCGCCATGGCGCGGGCTGAAAATTCCATTTTTTGGCACTCCGGCGGCTAAGAATCGAAACCGGCGGAGCGTCTATATCAATGTCTGCGATCTGCAAATGTTTCTTTATGAGGAAATATGAAAAAGACTATTAAAAAACTATCTTTGCATTTGCTTCTCGAAAATATAGCGATTGCAACAATCTTTCTCTTCGGAGTATTTTTTCAAGGATCTTTTCCTGTTCTGCGCTCATTTTATGATATTTTGCTTACTTTACCCAAAGCGATAGGGATATGTGATTTCTTTGATATACGCACTCATAATTTACTGATTGCGTTTAGTTCTGCATGGATTGTATTATTCATTGCTTCACTTCCAATCACGTTTTTGGCGCATGCTATTTATTTGGCTATTGCTTATATGCGAAATAAGGACTTATCACACCACAATGACAAGTGAAACCTCATATGACGTTAGCTTGAATTTCTGCGGTTACCCGACTATCGCAAAGCTCGTGTCCGGTGCGTGGCGAATCGGGAGAAATGTGCCGCTTTTGACCTTTGGCAACAACAATGCCTTCTATTTCCGCCTGGCCGGGATCCCGATGATGCATCGCAACCGGACTTACCTCTATTTTGGCGGTGTCCGTACCAATCTTTCTTTATAGGGAAAATATGAAAAAAATGATTAAAAAACAATGTTTATACTTTTTTCTCGCAAACTCAGTGCTTGCAACCATCTTTTTCTTTGGACTTGCTTTCCATGCTCTGCGCCCGTTTCATGATATCTTGTTTGAAATTGATAAAGCGATAGGGATATATGATTTATTTTATGGAATACAGACCCATGATGTTCTACTAGGATTTAGTTCTTTTTGGATTGGATTTTTTATTACTTCACTTCCAATCACGTTTCTGGGGCATGCAATCTGTTTAGCTATATCAAAAAGCATCGCTTACATGCGAAATAAGGACTTATCACACCACAATGACAAGTGAAACCTTTGGCATCGGGGAGAGCACGGCGCGTTAGAACCGGGAGATCGCGCTCCTGACACGGCGGAGCGGGTTAAAGAATCAAAGTTTTTTACGGCAGACAAGTTCTCTACAATGTTCAGTGAAAGCTGGTGGAAAAAATGTCACTGCATTTATTTTCAAAAGAAGTTCAAATGAAAATATATATATTTTTTATCTTTGTTTTATCCAGTGTTTTTACATCTGGATGCTCCTTGTTTTCAAGCGGATTTGAGACTGAAATCAGCCGTCCTTTCATTTTGAAAGAATATGATATGGCTCTGATTCAGGGTTATAAATTTTTGGGTGACGACGGTGTTTGCAAGTTATTCAATTTATATGGGATCCGTACTGAAAGAGCGGCCACTCCGGCTGAACCTTTGCCACCAAGGGCTATTCTGGTTTCAGTGAAAAAAGAATATGGATTTATTTTCCCGCCGACATTTTTTCATAATCCTTTTGATCCATACTTCAACGAAATTAATTTTTTTGAACTTAAAATTAATGATCGGAAAGGCCCAATTGCAGCGATTCTCTATCATCGAGGAATATTTGGAACCTCGTCTAATTTTGCTCCTTTGGGAATAAGGAGCCAAAAAGAAATAGATTATTACGATCTGCGAGAAGAACCACCTCCGGAAAGCATGATTCGTGAGTTGGAAAAAATCATATTGTCGAACGGAAAGACCGGAAAATTATGATCATATTCGAATGATCTGCAATTGCTATTGGTGAAGACTAATTCAAGAGTAAATTGCTTAGAAATAGACGGAAAAAGAAAATTGGCTCAAGCAGACCGGCATAGGCCAATAGTTTATGGTATAAATATTTAATTTTATCCATAGTTACAAAGAATGGCATGGCGGATAACCGCCAATATCGAGCGCAGCGAGGTGAAAAAATGAAATCGGAAGCCCATCCGCCGGAAGGTCGAACCAAAGGCCGTCAACTCCGCCTGGTATTGCTCGTTGCCGCCATATTAGCAACAGCCGGTTGCAAACCGCCTCCGGTGGCTAAATACGAAAAGCACGATCTTTCCGGAGGACTTTACAATCATTCCGCTGAAGTTCTGCATGTCGAAGAGTTCGACCTTAATTTTACCAATCACAAAATGGGCGGCGGCAGAGTATTACCCGGTACCGGAGGCTCCATAACCTCTCTCATGCGATCATCCGAAGTACCCGAAGTGGTCAAAATATACTGGAATTATGGTGATCGCAAGTATTCGCAAAGAATTGTGTTGCGTCCTCCGCTTGATGATCTCCGCCACTTTGAGGGATTCGATTTTCACTTCGAGGAATCGCGTTGTTGGGTGACCTATAGATATATTTTCGGACAAGGTGATGGTGGCTATGTCATGGAATTCAATGAAGATGGTTCCATGACAGCAAAAATCAGACTGGTTATTGCCGTGCAAGCATATCGCGACCCGGAGCTGGGAAAAGAAGTTAAAGCAGCAATCGCGGCGCGCGAAGGGCGTATTAGCGGTGCTGAGCAACCGGCCCCGCCGGTCGCCGCCGAACCGGATAATCCGCAGTTCGATATTTTCAACAATAAAAAGTAAAATTATGGTTTTTGATTTCTATTTTTGATTAAGACGCAATACTTATGTTCAGCAATAGCCTTAATCGCAACCGGACCCGTTTCCCACTGTTGATGACAGCATAGATGACAAAAACAAAACCACTTGACGTTGTATTTCTTCCGGCAAACACACATAGCGATGCGGGAGGAACTCGTCATGAATGATGTTGGGAGGGTAAATGCTTCTTTGAATTTTATGACAGAAGCAGCAATAAAAGCCAGAGTAAAAGTAAAATACAAATCAGTATGGTGAATTATGAAAATATTTTCATTTTATCAATTTTTATTTTTGATAGTTGTGAATTTCAATCTGTTCAGTTCGGAAATCAGAGCAATTGAGCTGATGTTTAAGTTCCCGGAAGAGAAAAATGATTATTTTTCTTCTACCAATTATTTACAACTCTATACCGTAGATGGTATCGACAGCATTTCGACTGACGGACTTTCGGAAAATACGATCCAAGAATATTTACGCAAAGGATATCAAAAAGAGTTTGTTTTTAATGGTTATATTATTGTACTATACCAAAACAATGGCAATTACGTCTGGCCTAACGTGTACGCTGTTTCTCGCCAGCCAGACTCCTTGCAGCAAAAAAATGGAAAACAATTTGAAAGAATGTTAATATCGAGCGTCAATACAACTGTGATAGCTCCACAAAAAGATGAAACTATTGTTTTAATCTGGTATGATCGAAAAAGTGGTAATAAAAAAATGTTTATTCCGTCAAAAGATCAAATCAATATAAAATTAGAGCAAAAATCGGCTGCTGAAAATTCATCAAAGCAAAGATCGTTTCCGATTTGGACCATTGGCTGGCCGGCATTCTCTGAGCTACAACCGTTGACGGTAGATGTTGCCGCATTTTTGTATAGCGAATTGGAGAAAAAACGTATTATTGATGAACAATATAAACCGATTAGAAAAAAATAGCAATTGGGAAATCAGGATCTTGTCTCATTTTAAAAGATTTTGCAATGAAGCTATCGGAAGAATCATCAATATGCGCCATAATTTCAACTCCGGGTGTTTTTATAGTATCGAAGTCACGCAAAAGAGATATCACCCAACACGCAAGAGCCCAATACGAGGGGAGCAACATGACGAAAGCATCATTCTTTGTGCTTGCCGGACGGATATGTGCATTGCTGACCGCGCTTGGCATCGCGTACGGCTCCTTTTGGATGCTGGTTTTTTACTACGGATTTGTATTCAATCCGCCGGGCAGCGCCAATGATGACGTGCTTGAACGAATATGGAGCCGCGAAACCGAATCGAGGTTGAAAAAAATCAGCTTCCGGCGTATCGAAATCACCAAAAAACAAACCTTGCAGGCTTTTGACAAACTCATTTCCACCCGCCGCAACTTCCGCCCGGATGCCTCTCTAAAGTCTTTCAGCAAGATCACGAGTGACAATTGGGTTCGGTTTGAGTTTGTCGATAATGCAACCTGGACGAGTTATTATGTCACCTGGACTGAAGAAGGATTTTTAATGATCATTCGAACCTTTCTGCCATCGATGCCGTCGTTTTTTGAAAGCGGAAGCGACGAAACATTTTTACCGTTCCCGCCGGAGGCCAAAAAAGATATGGATTTGATATTGAGTTTTTTAAATCTCACTCAAAGTCGATATGAATTCCCCAGGCTCGTAATTGAAGACGACGGATATGTGATTTATTTTGAAAGAGGATTTTACCTCTCCAAAAGAACCTTCTCGTCAATTGACGAGCTCAAGAAGATTATTGA
>CAZRFG010000020.1:0-20039 GCA_964599205.1 uncultured Victivallaceae bacterium | reverse complement strand
ATGAACGAAAAGTTGTAGGTCTTGAAGGTCCGCCATACCCGGTCGCGCTTGCCGGCGATAAAGCCGATCGACTCCAGAGGCGGCGTCGCGCCGAGCCGCCGCGGCAGCCCGGCGAAGTGTCTGACCATGCTCTCCATGCTTTCCCTTTCCGCTTTGCATCAATATACCGCCGTTTCCGCCAAAGGCAACCCTCCGTTTGCCGCCGCCCGCCGCGCTTCGCCGGGTCCCGCTCCGGCCGTCTCCTCCGGTGCGGCTCGGAAATCCTAAATGACTTATTATTAGTCTTTTTGATAGTGGCATGAAAGTCACTTTTTTGCTTTATTTTCAGCCTTCAGGCTTGACATTTATCTGTTTTTAAGGTATAATATAGTCAAATGAAAGATATAGTACTACTAAGTAGTCAAATAAGGAGAGAAAATATGATCCCTTGTAAGCACTGGCTGGCGGCGGCGACTTTGCTGATGCTGACGGGCGCGTCCGCGATGGACGGCGACTTCGCGGCCCGGCTGGCGGCGGCGGCCGGGAGCGGCGTGTTGCGGATTGACGCTCCGCTCAAGGTGAGCGCTTCGGCGACGATTCCCGAGACGGTCGCGCTTGAATTCAGCGGCGGCGGCATGCTTGAGCTTGCCGAGGGGGTGACGCTGACCGTCAACGGGTCGCTGCGGGCCGGGGAACGGCAGATTTTCCGCGGCCCCGGCCGGGTTGCCGGTCGGGTCGGAACGCCCCGGGTGCTGCCGCAGTGGTTCGGCGCGACCGGCGACGGCAAGGGCGACGACTCCGGCGCGCTGCAGCGGGCGGCCGATCTGGCGCAGACTTCGACCGCGCGCAAACTGGTGATTCCGCAGGGTGTCTACCGGATCGAGAACAGCGTCAAATTCCGCTGCAACATCGACAATTACGGCGTGCTCCGCCGCCCGATCGAGCCTGACGAAGAGAAAAAGAGTGACTTCAGCAACACCTATATGGCTTCGTATCCGCCCAAAAAGAACGTGCTGATTTCGATCGTTCCCGACCAGGAGCCGGTCGAGCTCGACCCCGCCGCCTTCGGCGAGATCAGGGCGGGCGATTTCAAGCTTGCGCGCTTCTCCGACATCCCGCTCGCCGCCGATCCCGCGAAAAAGATCACCCTCGAGCCCGGCGGCACGTTGATCGTCAGCGGCACCGACTTTTTCACCGCCCGGATGAACATGAAGGGCGACGAATTCTACACCCCCAACGATGTCGCGCTGCTGGTCTCGCCGCTCGGCGACGTCTTTCCGGAATTCTGCTTCAGCTACCGCGCCGCCGACGGCAAGGCCGGGGCGTGGAGCGACGCCAAAGCGTACCGGCGCGGCGATTACGCAACTCTCGCGGGTGAACTCTTCAAGGCGAGCTACCCCTCCGGCCCCGGCGCGAGCTACATTCATCCCTTCAAGGGCAAAGCCGAAATCGGCCCTTGGTCGCCCGCGCTCGGGGAGCGCAAAAAGCTGATCTATTCCGACCGGAGCGAAGATGCGATCCGGCTGTGGGTCAAGGTCACGCGTTCGATCCGCTATGTCCCGCCGCAGGTCCCGCTGACCATCAACAATCTCCGGATCGAGGGCTTTATGGAGAAGAGCACCCCCGGCTTCAAACCGGTACTTGCCGCGCTGGCCGCCAATACCCGGAGCTCGGTCACCTACAACCGGCTCCAGGTCGCCGGCGTCGACCGCCAGATGATGCTCTCGACTTTGTTTTCGGTCACCAACTGCGCCGCGGTGACCTTCAACGACGGATCCTTCTCCGGCGCGACCTTTCAGGGGCTCGGCTACAACATCCTTCACAACAACGCCGCCCACATCGTCTACAACAACTGCGTCTCGCTCAATGCCCGCAAAGGCATGGCCGGACGGCACGGCAAGAACATCACCGTCAACGGCGGTTTCTACAACGTCATCGACGATCATTACGGGATGAACTACACCATCCGCGACGCCGAGCTCAACGCCCTCTCGATCGGCATTCCCGGCTATTGCACGCCCAAGATCGAGCTTGAAAAGTGGTTTTTTGAGCCCAGCCACGCGCTGGTCTTCGCCGGCGGCAACATCACGGTGGAAAACTGCCGCATCCGCAACGCCGAATCGATCTTCCTCAACCGGGTCGACGTCGGCGACCTCTTCGGCACGATCACGCTTCGCGACATTTCGGTCGAAGCGCCTCGCGACTTCACCATCCTGAGCTACCGCACCCTGGCCGATTTCGACTACGCCCACATCGTCCGCACTCCGGCGCGATTGGTGATCGACAACGTGGTAGCCACCGGCCCCGGCCGGGGACGACTCAGGATCGATAACTTCACCGGGGTCCTCGTCCCGGTCCGGGTGAGCAACTGCGACCCCCTGGGGGAAGTTTTGCTCAACGGCGGCGAGCTCAGGATCAGCGACAGCCGGCTGCTCAAAACCGCTTTCAAAATCGGAACCGGCTCGATCTACTTTTGCGACAATCGGTTTGACGGCCCCGTCGAAGGTCTCGCCCCGGCGGCGGTCAAGGGGAATGACGGCAATATATTCAGCAACGGCGCGACACTGCCGAAGTGAGGAAAACCATGGTTAATTTCACCTCCAAATCGGAACTCATCTACCAGGACTTGCGCAAGCAGATCGCCGACGGCTCACTCGCCCCCGGCGCAATGCTGCCGACCACCGGCGAACTCGTCGAACTCTACGGCGTCGCCAAGGAGACCATCAACCAGTCGATGAAACGGCTGGTCGCCGACGGTCTGGTCCGCCGCCTGCGGGGGGTCGGCACCGCCGTCTGCGGCAGGCCGGAAGCGCTTCCGGACAGCCGGGACATCGGGTTCTATCTGCCGATGTTCGGCCGCGACTGCGTCGAACCGATCATCGCCAAAGCGCCCGAATTCGCCGATATCTTCGCCGGCGCGGCGACCGAGGCGGCCAAGCACGGCTACCGGCTGACCATGATTCCCCACCTCGGCGGAACCATGGCGGAGAACATCAACCACTATCAGGTCAAACATGTGATCGTCCATGGCGGCGACCCCGAAGTCTTTGAGCAGTTTCTGCTCGGGGAACTGGCCCGGAAGCTCAATTACATCATGATCAATCGTGAAGCCGACTTCGGCTCGATCAACTACCTCGAGGAGGCCGCGGTGACCGAAATCGCCCGGGTGATCCGGGTCCTTGCCGCCGACTGGGGCCACCGGCGGATCGCCGTGATCGGCACCGACGAGGCGCGTTTCGCTTATTCGCGCCATATCCAGGCCCACCGGCTGGTGCTGCGCGAACTCGGCAGTTATTCGACCTCGCTGGTCAAGCGGATTCCCGAACAGATGAGCGAGGAAGATTTCGAGATCGCGGTCGACGAGTTGCTGCGGCTGGAACGGCCGCCGACGCTGATTTTCGTCTACCGCACCCGCTTCCTGGCCGGAACGCTGCGGGCGCTGGCGCGGCGCAAGGTCAAAGTTCCGGAGGATATCTCGGTGGTCACCGTCGAGAACCAGGACATCGGGGAATTTGAATTCGAGGGCGCTCCGGTCACCAGCTTCCGTTTTCCGATCAAGCGCGAATTCGGCGCGCTTGCGGTCCGCCATTTGGTCGCCTTGATCGAGGGCCGCGCCGAAGCTCCGGTCAATGCGGCGCTGCAGCTCAGCTATTGCCCGGGAACGACGCTGCGCCGGATTCCCGCCGACTGATCCCGGGTTCGCGCCTTAAATCATCATAACCGCCCGTGACTTGCCGCCGGGCGCTCTTTCCTGCCGCCTCAATTCAGGGTTCCTTGCGCCCGAATTGATGAAAAATACTAATAAATAGTCTTATGAACCAATCGCACATCCGTCAAGCCCGCTTGAACGGAAACCAACAAGGAGAATGGAAGATGAGAAAAACCTGTTTCACGCTGATCGAACTCTTGGTGGTGATCGCGATCATCGCGATCCTCGCGGCCATGCTGCTGCCCGCCTTGAATCAGGCCCGGGAAAAAGCCCGGCTGACCCAGTGCCTCAACAACTCCAAGCAGATATCGTCGGCGACGACGATGTACTCCGGTGACTTTGACGATTTTTTGGTGCCGGGCTTCCTGCCCTTGCCGAACTACTGGAACACCTCGCAGGGGATCCGGCCGTGGACCGAGGCGATGGGACGGTTTTCGGAACGCTCTCCCTGCAACTACGGACTGACCTTCATCAAGAAAGATTATTTCAAGGGCATCACTTGTCCGTCGGAGACCAAAATATCGAGCTATAACTACGGTTCCTACGCGGTCAACCAGTGGCTCCATGGAAGTTTCACCTCGGCGGGAGTGATGCATGCGACCTATATCACCCAGAAGGTCAACCGGGTCGGCCAGCCGTCGCGGGCGATGTCGGCGCTGGAGAACGCCCGGCCGGATTCGGCCACCTGGGCTTATCCCAACTCGACCTCCAACACCGCCTATACAATCGACGGACTCGACTACAACAACGGCTTGGCGCGCCACGCCGGGCTCACCAACATCGCGTATATCGACGGTCACGCCGGCACCGGCAACAGCCGCGGCCTCTTCGGCGACAGCGCCAACGCGGTCTACAAGCTGACCTACGGGCTCGCTTCGCAAAAGGCGAACTGGTACCGGGCGGGTTACTGAAGCACCGCGCCGAGGTGCTTCTCCGCCTCGGCCAGTCGTTTCAGCAAGGCGGCGCGCACCGGCGCCGCCCGTTCCGCAAAGCTGCGGTCGTCAAGCAAGCGCTCGACATTGGCACTGAGCGCCACGTAATCGATCCCGTCGGTCGATCCGCAGGTCGGCAAGCCGAAGGCGGCGAGATAGGTCGAAATTTTGCTGCCGCGCGCAATCCCGACCGCCGGCACCAGGTGGTTCAAACCGAGAATCATCAGGTGCAAGCGGCTGCTGAGGACCAGTTGACAACGCCCGACCGCGCACTGGACTTCCTCCGGCTCTTTGAGATTGAGGAGGATGGCGCGGCCGGGCCGGTGCATTTTCTGCTTGAGGTCGCCCATCAGCTTGAAGTCGGTGATCGGGTTCATCGGGATCATCACCCACAGCAGTTCGGGGTCGGCGTCCAGCATCTCGTCCATCCAAGCGGCGAAGCGATCGAGGTCGCGCACCGGACTCTGGGCGGAGAGACAGAGGGCGATTTTCCGCGGTTTGGCAAGAAACAGCTCTTTCGCTTCCGGTGACGGCCAGGCCAGCGACTCGAAATCAACTTCGGATTGGAGGATCGCCGAGTCGGCTCCGGCGAACGCCGCCGGGAAGGGGCCGCAGTGCCGCAGCGCCTTGACCGAATCCGGGTCGCGGAGCACCACCAGCCGGCATGCGCCAAGCGCGCTGCCGAGTCGGCGGCGGATTTGCGCGGCGAGCTTTTTCTCCCAGTGCGCGGCGAGGTTGAATCCGGTCAGTCCGGTCACCAGCCGGCTCAGCGCCAGCTTGCGGCCAGACAGCTTGAAAAAGGCGGGATTGAAAGTATCGTTCATGCCGACATTCCAGACCGCGGTCGGGACTCCGGCGCGCTGCGCCATCTCCAGGAGCGAACACCCCAGCGCCGGATAGTCGGACAAGCCGGTCGCCCCCGACCAGAGAAAAAAGTCGAAGCCTTTGACCGCCGCGGCGAAGTCCTCCAGCGGCTGCGCCGGGTCGAAGCCGTAGAGGGGAATGGCGGCAACGCCGAATTTCCGGCGGCACCCGGCTTGATCCTTGGTCGAAACGGTGATTTCGGCCTGCGGCGCGAGCCGCCGGACGATGCCGATCACGCAGCCGAGAATCGCTTCGTCGCCGATATTGTCGCACCCGAGGGGGATGCCGCCAAGCAGGATTTTCATCACGCTTTCCTTTGCTTCAGAATTTTCCGTCTGGTCCAGATCGCCGAAATCAGCGCGAACACCAGCATCAGCTGATAGAAATTGCCGTATTGCTTGAGACTCCATTCGATCACCGACTGGCTGTAATTGGCGAAGAGTCCGCAGGAGGCTCCGATCGAAATCCCGAAACAGGCCGCATTGCGGAGATAAAAGGTGTTCCAGATCGACAGCACGAAGTAATAGAAAAGCCACAACATGAGCGCGGCGAGGCCGCTCCAGCCGCACTCCGCCGCGACCAATAGGTAGATCGTTTCGACGATCCCGCCGTAGGGTTTTTCCTCGGCGACCGCCGGATTGGTGTTTTCGTAGAGCTCAAGGGCATATTTGCCGCCGGGGCCGGAGTGCGCGCTGAAGTTGTTGGCGCCGACGCCGAAGCGGTAGTCGTTGGCCATTCGCTCCGCCGCCAAGGCGAGGAATACCCGGGTGTTGGCCGAGGCTTCCGGCGCGCGGGTGAAGCGTTCGATGATGCGCGGCGCGGCGATCGCCACCAGCACCGCGCCCGCCAACACCCCGGCGCCGATGAACGACATTTTCTGCTTGGTAATCCCGTTGAGGGTGATGGACCCCAGTCCCACCAGCGAGATCGCCATCGCGTAGCTCAGCATGCCGCCGCGCGAATAGGTGAAGAGCGACAGCAGCAGCGTGGACAGTACGCCGAGCCCGAGGATCGCCATTTTGAGCTGGCTGACTCTTTCGTTGAGCATCACTCCGAGCAGGATCGAGCCGAACAAGGCGACATAGAGCGACAGCGAATTCTGATGCGGCATGGTGCTCGGGATCTGGTAGTAGCCGCCCTGGATGTATTTCTGGTAGAGGGCGAACAGCAGCATGAAGAAAACGGTTCCGCAGATGGCATAGATCAGCGTCCACAAGTCCTTGTGATTGAGGAAGAAATTGTAGACGGCGACGAAATAGACGTACATCCAGAACATCTTGAGGATTTCGAACCCCCACTGCGGAATGAAGATCGCATTGGTCACCGAGAGAATGCAGAATAAATAGTAAATCAGATACGTCCACGCGCCCGGCGGGAAGAACCGCTTGGTGGTGTTCTTGCTGAAAAAGATGCTGAGGAACATCACCGAGGCGGAAATATCGACCATCGTCACCGCGAAGCCGCGCGCGCTTCCCCGCCAGTCCGGCAGCGGCGCGATGTGGATCATCTGCATCGTACAGGTGAAAAAGACCATCAGCACAAACGCCGCAATCTGCCAATTCCGTTTCTTGGCGGCAATCGCCGACCAGATCGGAATGATGATCAGAAAAATCAGCAGAAAGGCGATGATTTTGAACATGATTGATTAGTTGCCGTAAATGCTTCCGCTCGGGTTGCCGAACGGGCCGGCCAGCATGCTGAGCGACTGGATGGTCGGCAGGATTTTACGCACCATGATATTCCATTCCGAGAGACCGTCCGGCGGGAAGTAGACGATGTCGTTCGCCTGGAGCGAGAAGTCCAGCGCCTTGCCCAGCTGGATTTCATCCACGTTGACGACGTAGACCACCGGATTCTTCAGCCCGCCGCGGATGATCCGGACGTCGCTGCTGTGGGTTTCCTTGAGGCCCTGTGCAAACGGCAGCGCCTGCAAGAGCGTCATCCCCTCCTTGAAGCCGACATAGGTGGGCCGGGCGACTTCGCCGAGCAGCACCACGTTGCTGTTCATGGTCGACGGGATATAGATGTAGTCGTTGTTCTTGAGCGGGATGTTGTTGAGGAAGTCGCCCTGGAGCAATGCCTTGCGGAAGTCCACCGGCAGGATTTCTCCGTCGCGGGCGATGTAGGCGTTTTCGAGGTCGGCGAGCTCCACGGTGTCGCCGTGGAAGAGGCCCTGCGCCAGCCCGCGGGCGACCGCGATGGCGTCGATCAAACGGGTTTTGCCGATCGAAATCGGATAGATGCCGGGATAGTTGACCCGGCCGACGATGGTGAAGTTGTAGCCGTTGACCCGGACCGGAATCAGCGAGACGATCGGCTCGCGGATGAATTCGCGGAACCGCTCCTTCAGTAGATCGGTCGCCTGCAGCAGCGTCAGGCCGCCGACTTTGACCGGTCCCGCCAGCGGCACGCTGATGTAGCCGTCCGGAGTGACCACGATTTCAAGCTGGTTGAGGTCGATGTGCTCGTAAACCATGAAGTTGAACTGGTCGCCGGGTGAAATCAGATACGGCGCTTCGTCGGGAACATGGAGCAGTTTGAGTTTTTCGCCGATGTCCTTGTCGTCTTTCGGCGCCGGGGGCACCACCGAGTACTTGTTGGGAATGGCCATCGGGGCGAACGTCGGCGAGGAGCAGCCGGCCGCCAGCAGCAGCAGTGACAACATCAATGTGACGAGGATTCTTGAGGTCATATTCTGAATTTCCATCCCAGGCTTTTCTTCACATCGTAGAGCAAGGCGAAAATCTTATCCCGCCGGCCGCGCAACCTTCCGATGGTCCGCGCGACGTCGAGTTTGGAACTTTTTTTGTAACGTACCGGAATCACCAGCATGTCGGCGAAATCGAAGAGGTCGGCGAACATCTGCCAGTGCTTTTCCGGCGGGAAACACTCCCAGAACACCACGTCGTAGCGGCTCATCAGATTGCGCAACCGCGCCAGCTGCTGAGCCGACGGCGGGGCGAGAAAGGCCAGGTCATCGAGCTTGAAATAGAGATCCTGGACATCCCTGGCCTCGGGCAGGGCGTCTTCGAGGCCGTAGAGCAGGTCGTTGATGAGATACTTGGATTTGCCGGAGATCTCTTCTTCGCTGATGTTGCGGATGATCTTGTAGGTCAAGTTTTCCTTGACGGTCAGGATTTCCAAGAGCTCCCCGTAGATGCCGGCCTTGAAGGCGTCGGCGGCGTCGGCATCCGGCGAGACCAGGATGAATTTGACCCCCGGATTGCTGAACTCCTCGGCGGCGAAAAAGGTTTTGCCGTTGTTGACCGCTTCCTGCAGCGAACTGTAATAGTCGGCACGGTGCTCGACTTCGAACTCGGGAATTTCGCCGAGGATGCCGACGTGAAGCGCCTTTTCGAGGTCGGTCCGCGACCGGATCGAGAGGTTGAAGAACTCCAGCACCAGAATCACCCCGAAGGCGCACATCATCCCGAAAATCCCGCCGGCCAGCGTGAAAATCGTGACCTTGCGCGGCATCGCCACGTCCGGCGGTTTGGCCGCCTCGTGGATCACCACGTCGGAATAGGACCGTTCGAGGAAGTGGGTCAGCGTCTTGTGAATGCTCTCCTGCTTGATCAGCTGCTCTTTTTTGCGGTCGATCTGGTCGCGGAGGGTGTTTATCTGCGGCGTCAGCGCTTTCAGCAGCTCGAAGTTGAGCCGCAGGCTGGAAATGTCCTCATTGTTCTGCAGCATCCGCTCCGCCGCCGCGAGTTCAGCTTTGAGCCGGCTGAGTTCGAGGCTGATCGCCACGTATTCCTGATTGCGGCCGCTGACCACCCGGGTGGTGACCTCGTTGTTGTTTTTGGCTTCCTGCACCAGCTGCTCGATCAGCAGCCGCTGTTTGACCACCATCGGATTTTTTTCGGTATAGGTCTGGAGCATTTTCTCCAGTTCAAGCTTGGCCTCGGAGAGGGTCTTGTCGCCGGCGGAGGATTTTTCCGAATAGACCACCACTTCCTGCGGGGTACTGGCAAGCTGGATCTCGGTATCGACCACGCGTTTGCGCAGGGACGAGAGATAAAGCTCGGCCAGCCGGATCTGGAGGTTGTCCAGCTCGGCTTTGAGGGTGCTCAAATTGCGGGCGCTGCTGTTGAACGAGTCCTCGATATTGACCCGGATCATCTTTTTGTACTCTTCGATGAAGACCGCGGCGAGGGTGTTGGCGATGTCGGCCGCGAGCTGCGGCTCGCCGGCGATGGCGGAGATGAAAAAGTAGTTGGAGTTCTTTTCGGCGCGCTGTACCGAGGTCAGGTTGAACATCTGTTCGTGGGTGTAGTTGAGGTTCAGCCGCCGGGCGGTTTCCTGCAGGCAGATGCTGCCGCGGATCATGTTGAACATCACGCTGACCTGAACCGGGCTGTAGTTGATCGGCAGATCGCTGTGGCGGACGTCGGCCACCTCCTGACGAATCAGGGCGCAACTGCTGGAGTAACTTTTGGAAACGCAGAAAAAACGGTAGACGAAAGCCGCCGACGCGAATACGATCGCCAGCGCCAGGATCAGCCACCACCGATAGAGCACCGCTTCGTACCAGCAGGAGATATCGCGCAGAAAGATATCCGCTTTGCTGAACTGAGGCGCTTTTGACTCAGCCGGCTCCGCGCCGTTCAGCGGAGTTTGCGCTGCATTTTGTTCTTCATCCAAAAACACGGTATCGACCCCCCGGGATCTTGCATCAGGTTGCTTTCATGAAATTACGGAACCAGATGCCGCAGAAGATCTTCAAATTGAGTTTGAAACTCGCGTGATGCATGTAGTACAACTCGTCAATCTCCATCTGGAATTTGTCTTTTTCACTGCCGAGGTACTCCGAATAGGAGAAAATCCCCGGCGCATAATCGGGAAACTGGCTCAGCAATCGCGCATTTTCGGGCGTCGCTTTGAGCACCTTGCTGCCGATCAACCGCAGTTTTCCCTTCAGCACCAAGGGCAGCAGATGGTAGCGGTCGAGGCTCAATTTCCGGAACAGTTTGCCCTGAATGCTGTTTTCCGGCACCAGGTACAAATAAAGCGCGAGTTTGGCTTTGCGCTGCTGGTTCATGTAGCACTCGGTGAGCACCGCGCGCACCACCAGGAACGGGCGCAGGATGCAGAACGGAATGGTCATCAGCAGCATCAGGATCGCCGCGCTGATCCGCTGCTTCAACGGACAGCTCCAATACCCCTGCTTGACCAGCTCGGTCAGCAGAAATTCGTCGATGATGTCGAGCGAAATGCCGAGCTTGGGGTCGATCACGTGATTGCGGTAGACGATTTTCGACTTCAATTCGGAGTGGCAGCCGACGTAGGAGTTGCCCATAATGATCGAATCGGCGACGGTCGAATTTTCATCGATCAGAACGTTGTCGCCGATGATCACGCCGGGGCCGATGTTGGTGTTGTTGCCGAGCTGGATCGAGTTGCCGAACACCACCGGGGTGTGGATGGCGGCGCCGGGCGGAATCACCACGTTGCGGCCGATCACGTAATTGGTGCGGTCGCCGTAGCCGGGCAGATTGTAGGCGTTTTCGGCGGCGTAGACGATGTGCATCGACTTTTCGTAAAAGGCCAGGATCGAATCGACCTTGTCGCAGTGATAGCTGGGGTCGCCGGTGAATTCGCCGTTGAAATTGGCGACCCGGTTGCGTCCAAGCAGAATCCAGCCCTCGTCATCGGCAATCATGTTGCCGCGAACGTCGTTGTCGTCGACGGTAAAGGGCGTGAGTTTGTTTTTGTGGTAGTTGATCCAGAAGAAACCGCTCAGGATCAACAGGCTGTCGCCGGAGCAGAACGAACTGTTTTTGTCGATCAGATTTCGGAACGTGCCCTCGGGCGTGCCGGTGGCAAAGGAGAAGTTGACGCCGTACTGTTTGCCGTCGCTGAGGAATTCATGGAGCTCCAGCGTCGGATTGTCGGAGACGATGCGGATTTCACTGATGCCGTTGAGAATGCAGAAATCGATCAGATATTCCAGATACGGCTTGTTGGCGAATTTGAGCAAATAGGGGTCGAGCTCGGGAAAAAATTCCTGAGTCCAGAGTGCGCTCTTTTCAGGGCAGTTGATAATGCATTTCATCGGCGCTTCCCCTCAATAAGCTCCCCGTCCGGTGATCACCGCGGGAATGGTTTTCAACAAGATGACCACATCCTTCCAGAAGCTCTGGCTGCGGATGTACTCTTTGTCCAGCAGCACCTGCTGGTTGAACGGGATATCGCTGCGGCCGGAAATCTGCCAGGTGCAGGTCAGTCCGGGACGGACCTGCAGGCGTTTGCGGTCTTCGAGGGTGTACAAGTCGACTTCCCGGGGCAGGGGGGGGCGGGGACCGACCAGGCTCATGTCGCCGAGCAGCACGTTGACGATCTGCGGCAGTTCGTCGATGCTGTAGCGGCGGATGAAGCGGCCGCAGCGGGTGATCCGGGGATCATTTTTCATCTTGAAAATAACGCCGTCGGAGGATTCGTTCTGTTCTTCGAGTTCGGCTTTGCGGGCGTCGGCGTCAACGTACATCGAGCGGAATTTGTAGAAATTGAAGTGGCGGCCGTTGTAGCCGACCCGGATCTGGCGGTAGATCAGAGGTCCGCGCGAATCGAGTTTGATCCAGAGCATGACCAGCAGCAGAAACGGCGAGAGGACGAGCAGCAGCATCAAACTGCCGACGATGTCGATCAGCCGTTTGAGGACATAGGAACTCTTGACCGTGAAGTTCCAGGCCTGGATTTTGAACGCGACCCGCTGTCTTTTGCCGGAATGACGATTGCTCAGGAGGAAATTGAGCAGTTCTTCCTCCTGCAGGTCGTTCGGCGGTGCCGGTCTGTTCTCGTCGATTTTTTTCATCGGCTCGAATTATGCCTTGGCATTGGCGATGGCGGTGGCGACATCGTCGTAAATGTCGAAAATCCGGTGCGCTTTGGTGATTTCAAAAATCATCCGGGGCTTGTCCTTGAGATTGGCCAGCTTGAGGGTGCCTTGGAATTCCTTGCAGCTCTTGAGGCAGAAAACGATCGCCCCGAGGCCGGTGCTGTCGAGATATTCGAGCTGGGCAAGGTCAAAAACGAAATGCCGTTTGGTATTGAAGAGTTCCATGAAAGCGCTTCGCAAAGTTTCGACATTCTCCGCGGAGAGGCGACCGATGATTTCCAATACCACGACATTATCTTCGATGCGGCTTCTGACTTCCATGTGCTGGATTCTCCTTTTATATAATTATATCATAGAAACTTGGCAACTGCAATCTTTTCTTCAGAAATTTTGAGCTAAATTCAGTGCCGGAACAGGGGTGCGGAACCGGCGCCGCGCCGTGGGAAGAGAGTGGCGGCGTGTTCCGCTCAGCGAACAGTCCTCGGTTGCCTCCTCAAACGATAGTTTCTGTCCTGCTTGCCTCGCGCTGGAGATAATATAACTTAACTATTCTGAAAATCAACCAATAGAGCCGAAAAAGAAAAATTTTGAAAACGGATTCAGAACGGCTCGCACGCGCTGAAAAACGCTTGCCGCAACCCGCTTGCGCGGATTTTCGGGAATCGACCGATTGGTCCGGAGCCGGCATGACTGCGTCCGCGCCTTGCGCCATTTATTCCCGACCCCGGCGCGGAAGGATTTGCAAAAAACCTTTCGGCATGTATTGTAAGCCAAAACGGCAAGGAGAATGATGACGGATTTTGGGTTGCTTTGGCGGCGTCGGATGCGGCGGTCGGGATGGTTGGTTTTGACTCTGATGCTGCTGGCCGGCCGGACCGCCGCCGGTCCGGTGGCGGATATTTCCGCGGTCGGCAAAGATCCGGACGCGGGCAGGAGCGCGCTCAAGGGCGAGCTGGAAATTTTTCCGCTTAGTGCGGAATATCTGGTGGTCGCCGGGCTTTACGACGATTTTTTCAATCGCGAACTGTTCCGCTCGCACAAGACCCGCCTGACGATGGCCGACCGGCTTTTCGGCACCGGCGCGCTGCCCAAGTGGTCGTACCGTTTCTTCTACAACTTCGCCACCGCCGAGTCGATGAGCGCCTACCTGCCGCAGATTCGCGACAATTTCCAGAATCCCGGCTATTTCAAGATCACCGTCAACGGCGAGCCGGTCGCGATCGAGCGCCTCGGCTACTGGATCAACGCGGTCGGCGTCAAACGGATGCCGTACCTCGCCAAATCCGGAACCGAGCTCACCAACAGCGCCGAACTGGTGCCGTTCGCCTATCTCAAACTGGCCCGGCCGCTGGTCAACGGCGGCAAGGTCGAGATCGTCACCGCCAACGGCGAAAAGGCGGAATTCGTCTATGACGACGTCAAAACCGTCAGCCGGGCGATCAAGGTCAACCAGGTCGGCTACGCTCCCGAGGCGGGACAGAAATACGCTTATTTCGGGATGTGGCTGGGGGGCGAACTCGGCCCGCTGCCGGCCGCGGCGCTGGCGGGGAGGGATTTCCACCTTCGCCGCGAAGGCGGCGACGAGATCGTCTTTACCGGCAAAATCGCGCCCCGCAGCAAACTCCAGTCGATCAAACGCGACGGCAAAGATGTCCTGCTCGACGGCGAAGAGGTGATGGAACTCGATTTTTCGCCCTTCAAAACCGAGGGGCGGTTTTACGTCCAGATTCCCGGCGTCGGGCGGTCGTGGGGATTCACGGTCGGGCCGGACGCGGTGGGGAGGGCGTTCTACGTCCAGATGCGCGGACTCTTTCACCAGCGTTCGGGAATGGCCAAGGAGGCCGCCTACACCGGCTGGCCGATGGGGGCCGACCACCAGTTTTCCTATCGCGGCGGTTTCGTGCCCAACGACCGCCATTACAAGGGCAAAGGCTCTCTGTTCACCGATGCCAAAGGCAAAACCGTCGATCTCCGTCATTTCGACGTGGTCAAGGCGACCGCCACCAAGGAAATCCTGCCCGGACTCCGGGGCGGCTGGTGGGATGCCGGCGATTTCGACCGCCGGACCTATCACTTTGAGACGGTCGATGCGCTGCTCTCGGTTTATTTGCTGTTTCCCGACCATTTCCGGGACGGCCAGCTCGATCTGCCGGAATCCGGCAACGGCGTGCCGGACATCGTCGACGAGGCCGCCTGGGGCGTCGAAGTCTGGCGCCGGGCCCAGAATCCCGCCGGCGGCGTCGGCTGCTGGCTGGAGGCCACCAGCCATCCCGAAAATCCCGATCCGGTTGAGGACATCCAGCCCTATTACCTCGCGATCCCGACCCGCGAGAGCACCATTCAGTACTGCGCCTACGCCGCCAAGCTCGCCCGCGCGCTGCAGCAGAGCGGCGACGGCAAGCGCGCCAAGCTCTATTTCGACTCCGCCCGCGCCGCTTGGAAATACGCGCTCGATCCGTCCAACCGGGCGAAGACGTCGTTCACCATGCCCAAGGTCGGCCAGGTCAATTACGCCGAACCGGAGGAGCTGCCGGCGGAGGATCTCTTCAAGGCGGCGCTCAACATGTATCTCTTCGCCGGGGAGGAGGAGTATGCCAGGGCGCTCGACCGGATCAATTTCGATCCGGTGCTGAACCGGGTGCGCGAAGCCAAGAGCGCGTACTTCCTGAGCGAGCTCGTGGAGCGGCGGATCCCTTACCGCAAAGAGATCGCCAAGTACCGCCAGCTGGTGGTCAAACGGGCGGACGAACTCCTCAAAAGCCAGCAGGAACTGGCCTACCGCAATATCAACTGGCCGCTCGGAAGCCCCTATTTTCTGTTCCTCGGCTGGGGCGCCGGACTGCCGTTCCAGAAGGGGAGTTACCTCATTATGGCCTGGTATCTCGAGCAAAATGTCCGTTATCGCGACGGCGCGCTGCTGTGCTTTGACTGGATGATGGGGGCCAATCCGATGGGGCGGAGCATGACCACCGGACTGGGGAAGGTCTATCCGGTGCGGATTCTGTCGCTGCCGATGTGGGCGTGGCGCGACCGGCTGGTCGATCCGATTCCGGGGATCACACCGTACACTTTTTCGGGAACCAACCACTATTCGTCGGCCAACATGATCTACTCGTACAATTTGGAGCCGCGGCCCGACCACAAGTTCGCGGGGTGCAACATCAATCTGCTGCCCGCTTCGCTGGCCGGCCGCGAACCGCTCAGCCGCGAGGACTGCTACAAGATCGTTCAGCGGACCATTCCGGTCTGGCGGCGCTTCGCCAACGTCGAGGGCAGCGCGGTCAACCAGAACGAGTTCACGGTGTGGGAAACGATGGCTCCCGCCGCCGCCGCCTATGGCGCGCTGCTGTCACCGGGCTGGATGCCGCCCCCCGATTGGAAAAAACAACAGCCGGAGCCCAACATCCGCAAAATTCCGGGGTATATTTTTCTGCCATGATTCAAGTGACCGAATGCTTCGGCTGCGGCCTCTGCGCCGTGGTTTGTCCCTGCGGGGCGCTGGAGATCAAGCTCAACCGGCAGGGCTTTTTCACCCCGGCCGCCTATCCCGAACGCTGTATAAAGTGCGGATTGTGCGAGCGGGTCTGTCCGCTGCGGAGCCGGCGCGAAGCCGCGGCGGCGATCGGCTGCTTGGCGGGCTGGAGCCTCGATCCGGCGGTGCGTAGCAAATCGAGTTCGGGCGGGATCGGGTTTGAACTTGCGCGCGCCGCGCTGCGCTCGGGATACCGGGTTTGCGCCGCCGGCTACGATGCGGCGACCGGGACGGTCCGGCATTTTGTGGCCGACCATGAAGATCAGCTCGGCGCGGCGGCGGGGTCGAAGTATCTCCAGAGTTTCACCTTTGACGCCTTCGCCGAATTCCGCAAGCCGGGGCGTTTTGCGGTATTCGGCACGCCCTGCCAGATCGCCGGGGTGCGCGAATACGCCGAGCTCAAGAAACGCACCGGGGATTTTCTCTTGATCGATTTCTTCTGCCACGGGGTGCCGTCGCTGCGGCTGTGGCAGAAATACCTGGCCGGCGTCGAAGCCGCGACCGGTCCGGTCCGGCGCGCCCGCTGGCGGACCAAGGACCTTCGCGACTGGCACGACTCCTACGCCATCGCGCTGGAGGGGGACAAGGGTTCGCTGGTTTCGGGAGCCCGTGACAACGACCTCTTCTACCGCTTTTTCCTCGGCGGCCTCTGCCGCAATCCCTCCTGCGTCAAGGATTGCCGTTTCCAGGGCATGTCGTCCACCGCCGATCTCCGGCTCGGCGACGCCTGGGGCGAGGCTTACGGCGGTGACTTCTGCGGGGTCAGCGCTGTCGCGGTCTACCGCGAAGCGGGACAAATGCTGCTTGACCGGCTGGAAAATTGCCGCCTCGAACCCTATCCGGCGCTGGTGCGCGACAAGGGGAAGCATGCGACTGCCTACTGTCCGCCGGCCTGGCGATACGCGCTCGAGCGGCTGGCCGGAACCGGTTCATTGCGGTCGGTCTGGTTGCAAGTGAAAGTGCTCACCCCGTTTTTCCGGTTGCGGAACCGGATTGCCAGACTTTTTGCCCGGAACTGAGAAAAGGCCTTAATCCAGCGGCTTCATCGCCGGGAAGGCGACGGTGTTGGAGCGCCAGTCGAGCAAGCTCAGGTCGCGGAAGTCGAAGAGCCCGGCGTTGGCGAGGCGGTTCTTGAGCTCCTGCGAATCTTTCATCCGGTGGAGCGTATAGATTTCCTCGTTGCCGTTGCGGGTGATTTCGTCGGGCAGCCGTCCGCGGCTGAATTTGAGGTTGGCGAGGTCAAAGGAGTTGCCCGCACTCATCCGGTCGGAGTAGTTCATGCCGGTAATCGAAAGCGGCGTCTGGAAGCGGTAGCGGATCAGCCCCGCCGCCGCCGGATGGTTCGAAGCCTGGTCGGAAGCGACTTCGCCGAGGCTGTAGGTGCGGTCGGTGAAGTAGTCGGTGCTGACGCCGGCCTGGGTGCCGATCGGATTGTCGTTGGCGAGGAACGGAATTGTAATGCTGTCGGTATTCGGCGTTTTGCGGTAGATCGCCTCGGTGTAACTCCAGTTGCCGATGTCGCCGCCGGCGCGGTCGCCCGCGTCGGCCTCGAGCGCGAGCTGTTCGGCATCTTCGCGCGACAGCAGCAGCGTTTTGATCGAGGTGATGCCGATCCCGCCGAAGAACAGAATTCCCACCACCACGAAAATAATCGCCAGGAGCGAGATGGTCACTTCAAACGTGGCCTGTCCGGATTGATGACGGCGGTTCTTTTTCATGATTTCACAACCTTCCCGGTCCGGTGTTGCTGCCGGGGGTGTAATTGCCCGGTCCCGGCGCCCAGCGGGCGCGCCCGCAGGCGGCGTCTTCATTGGTCAGGATTTTGCCGTTTTTGGTCAGGAAGTAATGATACCCCTGTTTCTTGGTGCCGAAGTAGGTGCGGATCGAGCCGTCGAATTCGATGTATTTGGGGTCGGTGACCTGGGTGGCGACATTGTCGGGGACGAGGTCGCGCCGGGTCTGTTTTTGGGGATCCGGCTCGTCGACCGGCTCCATCACATAGGGGCAGTTTTGGGTCGAGCCGAGCCAGGCTTCCTGGAGCCAGCCGGCCCCGGTGCCCGGATTGGCGTCGTACTTGTAAGTGTCGGTGAACAGCACTTCGGGAGAGAGCAGATCGACCCCGGCAAAGGCCGGGTTGTAGATCTTGCGCAAATAGTCCGGACTCTCAAGTTTGAGCAGCGCATCGCGGTACGACTCGGTGCCGTCCGGCGGGTCGTCGAGCGAACCGGTCACCGAGAGCCAGATCAGGAAACGCTTGAGGTCGTCCGGCCCGTTGGTCAGCATCGACAGCGAGTAGGGCATGGTGCTGGGGATAATGGTCGCTTCGCGGAACACCGGCAGGATGATTTCGCTGTTGATCGGCGCATCCGACGCTTCGCGCCCGTTGTTGAAGTAGCCGAGCGGTTTGGCGACCACCCCGTAGATGGTGCCGTCGCCGGAGGTGGCGTGCCCGACCGTGGTGGTGCGGTTCTTCGGCAAATGAGTGCCGAGGGTGCGATCCTGGGTGCCGGTGCTGCCGTTGAGCAGCCGGGTGGCGTCGACGGTGTTGTGGGCGGCGGTGCGGTTGAAGCGCGGGACGCTGATGTAATTGTCCACCGCGGTGTACGGGCCTTCATAAAGCAAACCCCGCTTGATGTCGTTGCGGAGCCAGTAGCCGCGCTGCCAGTTGCTCTGGGTTTCCCGGTAGGCGTCTTCGTCGTAGGAGGTCGGGAACCAGCGGCTGTCGTAGAGCGCCCAGTTGACCTCATTGAGCTTACCCTTGGTGAGCCGTTCGGCGGGTTCCTGCCAGTTGGAGGCGTAACTGTCGGCTAGGTCGAGGGTGGAAACATCCGAGCCGCCGTAGGTGATGCCGAGGGTCATCAGTTCGCTTTCCTCGACGAACGGCGCCGCGTTGTAATCGGCCCGCCACCAGTTGTCGGCGGGGTCGGTTCCCTGCTTGGCCAGTCTGATCAGCTGCCAGTAGCAGTAATCGTCGGTCTGGATCGCCCGGTAGAGCCCGGGGTCACTCAGCAGCAGCCGGAGCGCGCCGATGTTGGAGCTCCACACTTCGGGCATTTCCGAGTTGCGGCTGTTGACCCGGACCGCCGCGCCCTGCGAGGCGATTTCAGTGACCAGCTTGAGGTAGGGGGAGAACCAGTCATAGCCCTGGATCGGGCGTTCGCGGTCGTCGTGGATCGGCAGCGTCCGGCTGGCGTAGTACTCGAACATGGTGTTGTTGGCGGGCATCCCGTTCTGCTTGGCGGTCTGCTGGACGGCGAGACAGCCGAGCAGCGGGACGATGAAGCTGACCCGCGATTGCGCTTCGCTCAGCGCCTGGACCCGCGACGTCCGGCGGTCAATGGCGTATTGTATCTTCTGCGCCAAGGTGATCGGGTTGCGGTATGCGTCGGTCAATACATAAGGCTCGGTGAAGCCGCCGTCGTCGACCAGGATGGAGGCTTTGATCAGGTTCAGCTGGCCGATCATGTTGAGGCCGGTGACCTGCCAGTTGGCGCCGGCCATGGCGGCGGCCTGCTGGGCGGTTTCGACTTTGATTTTGGCGCGGATGGTGTTGTGGTAATCGAACAGCATGATCGAGCCGAGGATCAGTGCGAAAAGCACCACCACCGCGATCAGCAATACCTGTCCGGACTGTTTGGATGCTCGTTTTCTCATGATAAGGCGTTCCTTGTTTTCAATCTTCATCGAGGAGACGCTTGGCGTAATTATACATCCGGACTTCGCCGACCGGCTCGGGCGCGGTGGTCCGGCCGGAGGCGCTCGCCGAGATGCTCATCACCCGCTCCAGCGCCGGCACCAGCAGGGGGGCGTGGTCGATCCGGGCGGTGAAACGGGTGTTGTCGGTGAACGGCGAATGCGAAAACTCAAGATACCCGCGTTCGCCGAAGTCGTACTGCCAGAATTCGTAGTTGACGCCGCTGCCTTCGCCCATACGCATATAGCGCTCGGCCTGGTTGCGGAGCGATGTGAGCGAAGTCTGGGTCAGCGGCACCCGGTTGGAGGTCGAGATGTCGCGGCCGGAGACGCCCATCGCGGCGACCCGCGCCGCCTTGTGGGTGATTTCCCCGGCATAGCCGAGTGAAAGCCCCTTGGCGCCGTAGAACGCGGCGTAATCGAGCGCCATCTGCCGTCCGACCCAGATGAAGATCTGCATCATCGCAAAAAGCACAAAGAGGAGGAAGAGGA
>CAZRFG010000019.1:0-20108 GCA_964599205.1 uncultured Victivallaceae bacterium | reverse complement strand
CCATGCCGACCCGAGCAGTGGAAACACCGAATCAATTGCTGGGCGGGAAGGTGGGCAGCTCAGGCGAGAATGATCTATGGATAGGGGAACAAAAAGAAATCGATACCGGATTGGGGCGGACCGCATCTATTCCGGCTTTCAATTTGCCGCCGCCGGTTGCCGCCGGAACTGCAGCGGGGAAATGCCGTTGAGCTGTTTGAAGGTTCGGGAAAAATCGTAGATGTCGTGGAATCCGGCGAGCTCCGCGATTTCTCCGACACTCAAACTTGTGAACATCAACAGCTCCCGCGCCCGATGATTGCGGAAGTTCCGCAGGTACTCCAGCGGCGCCATCCCGAAGTGACGGTGAAACATGCGCCGGAAATGGGTGTGGCTGATGCCGCAGTGCCGCGCAATGTCCAGAATCGACAGCGAAGGATCGCCGTGACGGCGCTCAAGATAAATGACCGCCGCATTCAACTCTTCGCGAAGCGGAAGATTTTCCGGCGACGGCGAAGCGGACAGCCGGATCAACTCCAAAAGACTCAGCATCATTCCGGACAATTCCAGCGAATAGACGGCATTCCGGCGGTGAAGACGGCAGATGCTCCGCATCGTCTCAAGAATCCGGTTGCGGTGAAATTTGAGCGGTATGATTCCCCGCCAGCGATTGATTTCCGCATCCTCGAGCGGCGGATGCATCAGGTGCCGGTCCGCCGAGAGATCGAGAACCCCGGCCGGAATCGTCGCATCCCAGTGACTGCGCGCCGGATCGTACAAAAGATCAAAATGCAGATAAATGCAGTGCATCGCCTCGCTGTCGCCGCGCATCGAGTGCATCGTATCGGGCGGCACCCAGAAGAGATCGCCCGCCCGGATATTGTAAATTTGATCTTCCAGGGTAAATACCCCATAGCCGCTGTTGATGCATACCAGCAGATAATCCAGCAGTTTGCGATTGCCCATTTCCCACTGCGGCCGGATGCTGTCGCCGCTTTGCCGGACGAACGGGCGCAAGGTGCAGAGCCGCGACGCGGTCGGCGGGTCCGGTATCTTGCAGTTGTTTTCAATGAACCTCGGATTCATAAAGGTCATTTCTGTTAAAAGATGATTGTATTTGCAAAAGACTTCCGGGGGAATTCGAATTATCTTATATAGTATCGCGCACCAATGATGTAAAGTCAAATTAAAAAGGGAAAAAGAAATGAATCGAAGTCCTGATTTTGAAAATCTGCTGCGTGTTTTAGATAAAAAAGTTCCGCGCCGTCGCACTTTGTTCGAATTCTTTTTGAACCAGCCGCTTTATCTTGAACTGGCGGGTGAAGACGAGGTGCCGGAGGAGTTCGCCTATGTCCGCGCTTTTCTCCATGCCGGGTATGACTATTGCACCGTCGGCCTCGCCGGAGATCTTTTTCCCCGGACGGAAGTTGCCCACGAAAAGAGTTATTCCATGAACGACGGCGTCGCCATTCGCGACCGGGAGTCATTCGACAATTACCCCTTCGGCGATCCCGACAAGTTGTTTCGCTACGGCCATTACGAGGGGGTGGGCAAATACCTGGAGCCGGGCATGAAGACCATTGCCTACAGTCCCGGCGGGTTGATGGAGAATACGGTCCGACTGGTCGGTTTTGACAATCTCTGTTTCATGGCGTTCGACGCGCCGGATTTGCTCAAGGCGGTCACCGATGCGATCGGCTCGCGCTTGCTGCGTTATTACGAACTCTGCGCTGAATTGCCCGAAGTCGGAGCGGGGATCGTCAATGACGACTGGGGATTCAACACCCAGACCATGATGATGCCGGACGACATGCGTAAATACATCATTCCATGGCATGCCAGGATGGTGGCGGCACTGCATAAAAACAACAAACCGGCGATTCTTCACTCGTGCGGCAATCTTGCCGCGGTTTATGACGACATCATCAATGTCTGCCAGTTCGACGGCAAACACTCCTACGAAGATAAAATCGAACCGGTGGAAGAAGCCTATGAGCGACTTTGCGGCAAGATCGCCGTACTCGGCGGCATCGACCTCGATTTCGTGTGCCGCAAGACCCCGGCGGAAATCACCGCACGCGGCCTTGCCATGCTCAAGCGCGCCGAAAAACGCGGCGGCTATGCGCTGGGCACCGGCAACAGCGTTCCGGAATACGTGCCGCGTGAAAATTATTACGCGATGATCGACTGCGTCCGCAAAGAGAAGTGACGCCGGTTCAGGCTGCCGGCGCGGCCGGCTTGTGGTTGGGAAAAAGGAAACAGGCGGCGAGCTGGATCGCGATCGAGACGACAATCATCCCGGTAAGCGAAAACTCATACAGGAAGCCCAGCAGCCAGCTTCCCAGGAACCAGGCAATGCCGAACACCGTGCCGAACACGCCGAACGCGGTGGCGCGCCGGTTTTTGGCGACCATCACCGTTACGGCGGATTTCAAAATCGACTCCTGCGCTCCCATCCCGACTCCCCACAGAATCGCGCCGAGCCAGATCATCGTCATGGAACTCCCGGAAAACGCAAAAATCGGGAATGCCGCCGACAGCACCACCGCCCAGCGCAGCACCCCCAACCCTTTTTGGTCGAACCACCAGCCGAAGACCAGCGCCGCGACCGCATCGACCAGCATCGCCGCCGCATAGAGCAACGGGAGAATATCGGGATTGCAAAGCTTCATCCGCCCGACGTGCATGGTGATCAGCGGAAAGTCGATGAAGCCGAATGCGACGCAGGCGCTGCCGCCAAGATACCACCAGAACGCGCGCGGCAGTTGACGTGATTCTTCTTCCGCCCGGGGCGTTTCAAACGCTTCGGGGGCGGGATAGCGGCGGCTGGCGATCCAGACGCAGATCAGCGTCAGCAGCGCCGGAATGCCGAGAATAGCAAAGCACAGCCGGTAGTCCGGCGGCTGATGGCAGTAGCGATTCCACCAAAGCACTCCGAACAGCAGCACCGGTCCCAGAAATGCGCCAAGCTGGTCCAGCGCCTCCTGAATGGCAAAGGCTTTGCCCGCGCCGACCTGATGCGCGGCAAAGGAAACCAGGGTATTTTTGGCCGGCTGCCGGATCGCTTTGCCGACCCGCTCCAGCATCAGCAGTGCGCAGGCCGCCAGCCAGCCGTTTTCGCCGACCAGCGCCAGGGTCGGGATGGCGATGAGATTCATCCCGTAGCCGACAATGGTCATCAGCCAGTACTTTTTGTATTTGTCCACCCAGATGCCGGTGACCAGCCGCAGAGTGTGCCCGAGAAATTGTCCTGCTCCGGCGACAAACCCGATCGCGGCGGCGGAAGCCCCCAGCCCGTTGAGGTACACTCCGTAAATGCTCCGCGCCCCTTCGTGGGTCAGGTCGGAGAGCAAACTCACCACGCCCATGATGACGATAAAAACAAAAGCCGAACGCTTGATCGAGCTGACTTGCGATTCCATCTGATGACCTTATTTCATGCGGGATATGAAGATCGACCCGTTTCAATGTAGCATGATTCCGTCAGTTTTTCCATCACTCAATTTGAAGAATGTAAATAGAAAAGCTGAATACACCAGTTCCCTTACTGCCGTATTCAACGGTACATTTGCAGCTTTTTCGATAAAGTTTCGCCATGGTTTTCCGCAATGCGGAAAACCATGGCGACGGCACCGGCACCTTGCCGGTCGGGGGGCCGGGGGGCGAAGCGCCCCCGGTCGCCGGAGGAGAAATCCCGTTTACTTTTGGGCCGGTGAGATTACCAGGTCGTCGAGCCAGTAGCGGTCGCCGGGTTTGCCGTTCTGGCCGGCGGTGAAGAAGCGGATGCGGCTGAGGTAATTGACCTCGGGATACGCTTCGCGGATGGCGCGAACGTCGATGGTCGCGGTGTGCCACTGGTCGTCGTCGATCAATTTGCAGCGGTCGAGGTTGCGGATGGTTCCCGGATTGAGTGCCGGGCTGCCGCCGAGATAGAGCGCTTCACCCGCATTGGCGCCGGTCGCCGAGTTGGTATAGAGACAGACCCCGACCGGGACGCCCTTGGGGATCCGGTAGGAGAAGGTGACCAGGGGGAAGCGGTCGATGTTCCAGCGCATCGGGCTGATGTAGGTCGAGAGATTGGCGCCGCCTTTGGCCGGGGTGTTCTCGGCGGCGTAGACCATCCACGACCCTTTGCCGGTGGCGGCGGTGCTGTCGTCGAGTTTGCCCGAGGAGAACGGCTGGCGGGTGTATTTCCAGAGATGGAACCAGGTTTCAAGGTCGCTTTGTTCCATCGACGCCTTCACCACCGGCGCGTCGGCGTCGTCCATGGTCGGAATGCGGATTTCCGGCGGGATCGCCGGGCCGGTGGCCGTTTTGGCGCCGGTTTCGTAGGCTCCGAGGTCGGGGGCTTTGCCCTCGTAGGGGAGGTTGACCGCGTCGCCCTTTTGGAACGTGATTTCCTGGTCGAGGGTCAGGAGGTTGTTTTGATAATCGGCCTTGACCACCCGGGCTTCGGTTTTCGCCGGGCCGACCGCGATCAGGTCGCCGACTTCGCCGGGAATGGTATAGCCGTCGTAGAAGTAACGGGCGTCGGCGACCGGAAGTTCGCGGCTTTTGCCGGACGCGGCGGCGACGGTCAGCGCTTCGCCGCGGTCGATCGCCGGGCTGCCGGGTTTCAAGGTGTAATCGTCTTTGTCCGGATTGGCGAACAGCGGGTCGGCGTCGAAGTTGGCGCGGTACTGTTGCGGCCGGGCCTGATTGGCCTCCTCGGCGGTGTAGGACGCCGGATTCGGCCACGGGATGTTGACCGTTTTCTGGTTCGGCTTGAAGCCACGCAGCAGGTTGTTGACAAAGAGGTTGTCGGGCGCGATGTTGTCCGAGATCAACAGTGCGGTGCCGTCGCGGAAGTTGTTGTCGACCATGATGTTGTTTTTGACGATATTGTTGACCACCATGTGCGGGGCGGGGTCTTTGCCGTTGTCCACCATCTGCCAGGCGCAGTCTTGATTTTTGTACCAGGTGTTGTGGTACAAACGGCTGTTGATCATGCCGAAAGTGGGGAGGTCCTCGTATTTGTAGGCGTTGATCACCAAGGGGCCGTAGCCGTTGCGGATGATCGCGTTGCGGCGGAAGATCGAGTCGATGGTGAAAAGCTTGGCGCGGCCGTCGGCGGAGCCGGAGCCCTCGTAGGCGTTGGTGATCACACAGCGTTCCATCAGCACCTGTTTGGGCGAAAAGAGCTCGAAATTGCGGCCCCAGCGGTTGTCGAAAACGCAGTCGCGGATCACGTTTTTCTCACAGTCGAACCAGAGGCCGAAGGGGCGGTGGCCGACCATGGTGGTGTGGATTTTTTCAAAGACATTGTACGAACAATTGAAGTTGTTCCACATGTCGTCGGAGAGCACCCCGTTTCGGCCGGTATAGGCGCAGCGGCCGAGGGTGAGGTTGCTGAAGCGGTTGTAGTTGGAGTTTTTGCAACTGATCGGATTGGCCACCGTGGTGCCGTCAAAGCGGCAGTTGCGGACGACCGAGTTGCTGACTTTGTCGAACGCGAGCCAGCGCGCGCCGTCGACCACCCGGAAGTCGAAGCCGTCGAGGACGAGATAACTGCGGTCGGTGATTTTGACCGCGAACTTTTCAGGATTGTCGGCGTTAAGAGTGACGGTTCCGGCTTGATCCGCGCGGTAGGTGATCAATTTCCCTTTTTCACCCGACCTGGCCGGCTGGATGCACCCCGGGTAGGTGCCGGGGAGGAAAATCGCGCTGTCGCCGGGATTGAGGGCGGCATTGGCTTTGGCGATGCTTTGCCACGGTGCGCCGCGGGTGCCGGCGGCATCATCATTGCCTTTGGGATCGAGATAAAAATCGGCGGCCGCGAGCGAACCCGCGAGCCCCGCCAGCGGCAGCAGCAACAACCATTTCTTCATCGTTTTCTCCTCGGACTATCGTTCCTCAAAAAAACGCTCCGGATGATTTTTCCGGAGCGTTTGGCAATATTTACTTGTCAAGCACAAAATAATAGGTTTTTACATCTGTCGACGTGCCTGGCACCGTGTCGGTCGTTTTGCAGCGCTGGAGCAATTCGACGTGACCGTCGGCGCGGCTGGTGTTGATCGCGTTGTTGTTGTGTCGCCGCCAGGCGGTGCCGCCGGCGGTCGGTTCGTTGTTGAACTGAACGGGATCCCACAGGGTGGTGTAATAACCCTCAAAGTTGGTCACTTTGGTCGATGGTTTGCGGATGCCGCCCATTTTGATCGGTCCGTAGGCATAGGATTTGGCGGCAAAGGTGGTGCTGTTCCAGTAGCCGCCGGTCCACTGCCATTTGGCATAGCCGCCGATGTCGCTGTTAACCGAGCCGCCGGCGGTCCAGAAGGTGACGGTGGTGATCGAGCCGACACCGATGGTCATGCCGTCCTCGGTATAGGACTTGGGACAGAGCGGGATGGCGCCGATCGCGGCAAAGGGTGACCAGCGGTGTTTGCGGGTATAGAGCTGCGGGGTGATCGGCCCCAAGAGCCGCTGCCAGCGGGTGGAACTTGCATCTCCAAGTACTGAGCCGGTGCTTTGTCCCGGCACCAGATAATCGTCGTAGTCCTGGGCGTAGATTGCTTCGGTGGTGGCCATCTGCTTCATCACGTTGGTGCAGTTGACCATGTGTGCCTTGTCGCGCGCTTTGTTGAGGGCGGGCAGCAGCATTGAGGCGAGAATCGCGATGATCGCGATGACCACCAGCAATTCAATCAGCGTGAAATTCTTTTTCATTGGGCATCCCTTGGTTGAGAGTGATCAAATTTGAGGCGTTTGGGTATAAAAATTATAGGCGCTTCCGGTGTAATTGCCTTCCGATATGGTGGTGGCGGCGGGAATTTTCCGGAAAGCCCCGGCGTGGCCGTCGAGATAGGACGTATTGATCGAATCGCCGTGACGGTCGAAGCCGATGACCGTGTTGTTGTCCCAATGGGTGGATGACCAGAACGCCACATAGTAACCGTCCATGGTGCTCATTTTGCGGCTCGGCATGCGCACCCGGCCGAGGGTGAAGAGCGGATAGGCAGGCGTGGCGGAATTCCAGTAGCCGAGGGTTTGTGGACGGGTGTAGCCGCCGATCTGCCCCTGAACCGAACCGTCGCTGTTCCACAGCACCAGCGGCGAAACCACTTTGCCGATCAGATTCTGTTCCGAATCGGACTTGGGACAGAGCGGGATCGCGCTCCGGTTTACTTTGCCGTTGAGCCCCTTGCGGTCGACCATTTGCGGAATGTACGGATACATCAAGTCATACCATGGCGAGAAGGTCGTGCCCCAGTTGGTGCCGTTGGGATGGAATTGTTTGGTGACCGCGGTGACGGTGGGCATCGCGAAATTGTTGTTGTCGTTGGAGTAGAAAACTTCAGCGTTGGCGATTTGTTTGAGGTTGTTGAGACAGCTTGCCTTGCGCGCGGTTTCTCTCGCCTTGTTTAGTGAGGGCAACAGCATCGAGGCGAGAATCGCGATGATCGCGATTACGACCAGAAGCTCAATCAGCGTGAAACTCTTTTTCATACGATCACCTCCTCAGATGATTATTGTTCGTTCATATCGTGATTGCGCACCCAATAGGTAACGCTGGTGCCGGGAACGAGAGCGTTGGGATCGACATACCTGACCGATTCGACGTGGCCGTCCTGGAATGAAGTGTTGAGGGCGTTGTTGCCATGCCGCGTGTAAGCGCCGTTGCGGTTGGTGGTCGCGCTGGCGAGCAGGTGGTTCCGGTCCCAGTTGGCCATGTAAAAGCCGTCGAAGGCGGAGATTTTCTGCGACGGGTATTTGAGTTTCTTTTTGAATTTGAATTCGTTGCTGCCGCCGGCATAGGTGTCATAGGAGCTGGAGGTGCTGTTGTAATATCCGGTGCTGCGGGGACGGCTGATGCCGCTGACCCAGTCGCCGGCGCTTTCCAGATTGAAGACTTTGTTGGTGCCGGTGCCGCCGAGGACATTCTGTTCCGAGCCGCTTTCCTTCAAGCTTTCCTTGCAACTGGGCGCGGTGAGATAGGGTGCGCCGCCGGGGCGCTTGCGGGTGAAGACCGCCGGAGCGTAATCATGCAGGCTGTAGCCCCATGTTTTGCAGACTCCGGCGATCATATTGGCCGACGGAACCATGTACAGGTCATAGTCGTTGCGGTAAAAGTCCTCGCAGAGCGCCACCTGCTTGAGGTCGCTGACGCACGATATCCGGTTGGCGGTGCGCCGGGCGTTGTTGAGGGCGGGCAGCAGCATCGAGGCGAGGATCGCGATGATCGCGATCACCACCAACAATTCGATTAGGGTGAAGAAACGGCTTTTGGTGATCATTGAGGTTCCTTTTTTGATTTACGAACAATATTTTTTGGCTGAAAAATCATACTCTTTGAGCGTACAATCAAGGTAAATCCGGCGTGACGGACAGCCCGGGTTCTGCAGCCTGCGCAAGAGTTCGTTGAACGCGCAGCGGCCGACTTCGACCCAGTCCGGCATCACCGTGTGCGCCGGTTCGTAGCCCGGCACCAGAACCGGCTTGCCGTCGTAGGTCAGAATGGGGTGGCGCAAATTCGGATTCTCGCCGTGCCGGGACTGGTGCTGGCTCGCGGCGTGGCGGTAAAAATCGCTCGAGGTGAAAAGGTAACCGCAATCCGAACGCTCGAAATATTCCCTGGGCAGATCGTAGAGATACGGTCTGACCACGTGGGTCCGCTGTTTTGAGTCAATCGGATAGGGAGATACGGCGACATCGCGAATCTCGACGGTGCCGATTCCCTCCCAGCGGTCTTTGAAAATAGCGGCCCGGTCGCAAAGCTGAGGATAATCCGCCATATAGACCACCACGTGCGAGCAATTGCGGGCGCGGAAAAATTCCGTCGCTAGCTCCGCCGCTGAAAACGGGTCGAGCGAGAGCACCGAGGCTTTACCGCCGTGGCGGTTGCCGATTTCGACCCCGATCACCGGACAGGAGAAATTGGTCGGTTCGAGCAATTCGTCATAACGCATGCCGAGCAGGATCATCGCGTCGCTGGTCGCGGCTTTCTCCTCCAACTCGTGCGCGGAAAGCGACCATCCCCGGTAATCCTGCTCCAGGATACAGCCATGCTCGGCGGCTTTTTCCTCGATTCCGCGCATCGCATGAGCGCAATAGGACTCCAGCTTGGAAGGATTGTTCTCCATGACCACCGCGATCCGCCGGACTTTGCTGCGAAACGGCATGCCGTCTCCCGGGCGGACAAAGATTCCCGCGCCGCGCCGGCTTTCCAGCAGGCCCGAGCTCTCCAGTCTGGCGATTGCCCGCTGGACGCCGCCGATGGACAAATTGAAATCCTCCGCCAGCTTGCGGATGGACGGCAACCGTGATCCGGGACCGAAGACGCCGGCCGATATCATCGCCCGGATGTGGTCGGTCAGCAATTGACTTTGTCGATTCGGCAACAGTGACATTTGAGCTCCTGTATCAAATTGTATCGATTTCCCGATATAATTATATAACAGTTGCTGCAAAAAAACAAGAGAATTCTACAAACAATTGTTGTTTTTTTTGGCTATACAGACTTTTTTCAGCATCAGTTACAGATTGATGCCGTCGCAAAAATGGGGAGACGAGGCTAAAGAAGAAAATTGCCGCTGCGGCGGAATATATCGCCGCAGGGATCAGCGCCGTCCGGGCGCGGCGGGCGGCGCGGCCGGAGCCGGCTGTTCAAGAGTGTTTTTGCGGATCGCGGTCGATTTGCAGAAGGGACAGCGGCGGAGTTTCTTTTCGAACTCCACGCATTCGGCTTCAGTCATCGGCCGGTTCGGCCAGAGGCTTTTGCCGAAAACTTTGCCGCATGAGCCGCAAACCATCGAGGGCGAGGTGTAGTCGCCGCATTTGCGGCAACGGATGTTCCGGTAGTCGAGCGTCCGGTCCGGCATGGTATGGCCCGAGTAGCAGGTAAAAAGCTCCAGCTCGCCCTGGCGCATGTTTTTCTCATCGTCACCGTCGGGCCAGAAGAAGAATACCAGCAACAGCAGCACCGCCGCGCCGGCGAGAATTTTGGTGCGCCGTCCGAATCGCCCCGGACCCCGCGGTACGAAGGCGGTCGGGAGCGGCAAAATCGGCGTCGGATTGCGGCGCTTTTTGTGGATTTCCGTACTTTCGAGATTGTTTGCCGCTTTCACTTTGCCGGGCGCATCGACCGCGGACGGCTCGACCGCCACCGGGAGCGGACGCTCTCCCGATTGCTGCATCGCAAAGAGCGAAAAAAGCAACCGCAATTCCGGCAGCCGCGGCCGCCGCGCGGGCGAGTTCTCGGTCATCACCGCGATCAGTGTTTTGAGCGAGGAATCGACCTCTTCGGGGAAATTGAGCTGGTGCCGGCTGTGCCGGCTGGAAATCTCTTTGCAGGAACGTCCCCAGTATGGATTCAAGCCGGTCAGACCGGTATAAAGAATCATGCCGAGCGAATAAATATCCGCCGCCCCGGTGACGTCGGCGGCCGAGCGGAACATTTCCGGCCCGCAGAAACCCGCGTCCTGCCAGTAGGGAAATCCGGAGTGGTCGCGCGGCGAATCGATCTCCGCCATGATCCCGAAGTCGCCGAGGAGATAACCGCTGCCGTCGAAAAAGATGTTTTCCGGTTTGAGGTCGAGATGGAGGCAACCCTGGCTTTTGAGCGCGGTCAGCGCATCGACCAGGTCGCCGCCGAGCCGGATCAGATCGGCTTCGGCGGGTTTCTTTTTGCGCCAGTGGACATACAAATTGTCCAGTTTGCCGCTGTCGGAGACCACGAACGGGGTATTGTCGTCGTGCATGCCGCAATCGAGCACATTGACGGTGTGGGGAATGGTGAATTGCTTGCGCAGTTCGGCATCGGCGAGGAATTCGGCGACGCAATCCGGCTGGTCGAGGAGTTTGCGGCGCAGCAGTTTGATCGTCACCGGACGGCCGCGGACCGGGTCGCCGGCGAGGAAGCAACTGCTCCTGAGACTGACTCCCAGCACTTGATGCAGCGGGTAACGGCCATTGATTTTGGCGCCGAAGCGAACCATTTCCTGAGCTTCGAGGAAACGCTGGCTGGCGGAGTATTCGTTGGCGACGGCGACCAGGAACTCCTTGTTGCTTTTGGGGCCGATCAGCACGCTGTCGGCGCCGGCGATCCGGAGGTGAATGGCGAGTTCGGCCTGGTCCTCGTCGAGGACCGCCAGCAGCCGCTTCTGCCCCTTCCAGGGATCGGCGGCAAAGGCGCGGGAGATCGCGATCGCTTCCCGGGACATCACCACCAGCACCGCGGGCTCGGTATCGTTGAAGAGGCCGGTGTAGTTGCGGTTGGGCAATTCGAAAATGCGGACTTTCGGATCGAGTTTTTCGATACTCGCCGGGATGCCGAATCGACATTGCGGGTCGCGCAGGACGATAATCATAAACGCCTATCTCGGGAAAGGATTGGTCGAATCGAGCAGCAGCCTGCCGTTGCTGCCGAGTACCCACAGATCGCACATGTCCGCCTGTTCGTAGACATGGGTATCGCGCACGATGGCGATGTTGACGTAGCGGAAATGCGCCGGTCCGCAATAATCGTAAACTGCCGCTTCGGTGATTTTGTCGGCTTCGACCCGCATGAATTTGGGATTGCTGGGGTCGATTTTATAGGGATTGTTGTTGTTGCCAAGTCCGTTGTTGGCGTTGCCGTTTCTTTCGTCGTCAAGGAATTTGGAGCCGGGCCAGTAGAGGTAGTCGGTCTTGCCGACCAGGTCGGCGGCCTTCTTCACCGGGCCGCGGCTGTAAGGGTTGCCGGGGCAGTTGAAAACCTTGAACGTTTTGAGATAACTGTAAAAGATGGTGAAGTCGTCGAGAAAACGGGGGCCCACAAAGGGCTGGACGCGGTAGTCGTTGGTATAAAGGACACCGGCGGTGGCGATGTTGCGAAGATTGTTCATGCAGAACACCTGCTTCGCACGAATGCGGGAGCGCCCCAATGCCGGCAGCAGCATTGAAGCCAGAATTGCAATAATGACGATGACCACCAGCAATTCCACCAAAGTGAAACCGCGGCGGCTTGACCAGCCGTACTCTTTCCTCACACTTTCCTCCCGGTTGACTTCCCCTCCGGCGAGGTCTCCTGATCAAGAATACATCGGCGGCCGCGATTGTCAAGCGCGGGAACTGAATATTTTGCGTTTTTTTTACTTAAATACACGTTTTTTATCTGAAATAAGAATGAAAATAAGCTATTTACAAAAAAACGCCGGCACATTGTACCGGCGTCGGATCGGCGCGACGGCGTCAATATTTTTTGATCCGGCGGAAGTAGTACTCTTTTTTGTAGGCGTTGTTGGCGATGAAGCTGACGCCGGAGAGGATCTCCTGCTGGCGGCGGTTGTCGACATGGCCGTCGGTCCAGGCGTAGTTGACGGTGTCCATGTGGCGGTTGCCGACCTGCGGCATCGGCATCGCGCCGCCGCGGTTGCCGTCGTAAATTCCGAGATAGTCCCAGGTGTTCGACAATGGATCGGCGCCGCTGGTCCAGTCGGTGGTGTCGCCGAAGGTGATGGTCTCACTCGGCTTCTGGGCGGAATTGACCTTGACCCGTTTGCGGGTGGCGTGGGCGTCGCTGTAGCCCCAGCCGATCTCGTTGTCGGCGCCGATGTTGAGGGCGAGTCCGCCGTTGGCGCTGCTGTTGGACGGCAAGCCGATTTTCCAGCTCGGGCAGGCGAAGACGCCGGTCGTGATGTCGCTGATATACAAATTCCAGTTGACGCTGCGTCCGGCGGCGGTGGTGTAGTCCGGGCGGCCGTTTTTGATGTACGGCATCAGTTCGCGTTTAAAGAGCGGTGCGTCGCCGGCGACGCTGTAGACGGTGAAATAGTCTTCGTGATCGGTGGCGTACATCAGACCCGCGGTGCCCCATTCCTTGAGGTGGGCGCTGCATTTGGCGCGTTTGGCGGTTTCCCGCGCCCGGTTCAGCGCCGGCAGCAGCATCGAGGCCAGGATGGCGATAATCGCGATCACCACCAGCAATTCGATCAGCGTGAACGTTCTTCTTTGCATCTTGCCCTGCCTTCCTTTTATTTCGGTTCGATCCGGAAATTGTCGAGCTGGAAACAGTCGCCTTTTTTGCCGTTGCCGTCGGTGCGGAAGCGGAAGCGTTTCAGGTATTTGAGCTGCGGGAAGGTTTTTTGCAGGACGCCGAGGTCGAGCCTGGCGTGATGCCATTCGCCGTCGGCACTGAGGGTGAAGAGCTTTAGGTCGCGTCCGTTGGCGCGATAGCCGGGGGAGCCGCCGAGGAAGAGATTGACTTCGTTGATATCTTTGCGGAGGAAAGGCGACACCGCGATTCCCACCGGCACCCCCGCCGGAATCCGGTAGTCGAAGGAGACCACCGGGAACCTTGCGAGATCCCACTCCGGCGGCATGATGTAGGTGGACAAAATCGAGTTGTCGGCGGTGGCGTAAACCCGGTAACAGCCCTTTGACCCGTTGGCGCCGCCGGAGAAATCGGCCTCGGCGCTCGAATTCTGCTGCCGCGAATAATTCCAGCGGAAGAACCAGACTTCCCGGTTCTCCGGTTCGAAGTCGGTCTCGACCAGCACTTCGGAGGCGGTTGCCATGGTCGGAATCCGCAGCTCGACCGGGATCGGTCCGGGGTTGTTCGCGCCGCCGCTTTCGTAAGCGCCGAGGTCGGGCGCTTTGCCCTCGTAGCGGAGCGTCACCGCATCGCCTTTGGCGACGGTGACTTCGCGGTCGAGGTGGAGCGTATTTTCCTTCAAATCGCGTCCGGTCACCCGCGCCAGTTGACGACCGGGGCCGATCATCAGTTCGTCGCCGGTTTCGCCGGGAATGCCGAAGCCGTCGTAGAAGAAGGCGGCGTCGGAGACTTTGATCACTTTGCCGGTGGCCGCTTCGACCGTCCGGGCGAGGGGGATCCCGGCGTCGATCGCCCGGCTGCCGGCTTTGAGCCGGAAATCGTCGCGCGCGGGATCGACGAAGCCGGGGTCGAAGGCGAGGTTGTCGAAAATCTGTCCCGGATATTTCTTTTCGGCCTCGGCCAAGGTCAGGACGAGCCCTTCCGGCTTGCCGAATTTGAAGACGAAGTCATCGGCTGAGCCGCTCAGGAGATTGCGGTAGATGAGGTTGCTCCGGTCGAGCTCCCGGCTGCCGTCGACGAGGAAGGCGAGGCGGTCGCCGTCGAGATTGCTTTCGGTAAAGATGTTGTTGACGAACTTGTTGTCGACCAGCGTCGGATAGTTGACATCCTTGCCCCAGTATTCATAAAGTTCGATCCCGGCGTCCTGGTTGCGATAAAAGGTGTTGAAATAGAAGCGGTTGTTCTTGAGTACGTGGATCATGTCGTGCTGGTACGAATCCTTGTAGGAGTTGAACACCAAGGGCGCGGCCCAGTTGCGGAACATCACGTTGCGCCGGAAAATCGAGTTCTGGAAAAAGATTTTGGAACGGCCGTCGGCCGAGCCGGAACCATCATAGCTGTTGGTGACGAAGCACTTTTCCATCAGGATGAAGGGCGTCGAGAAAAATTCGAAGTTACGCCCCCAGCGGCAGTCAAAAATCGAATTGCGCACCACATTGTACGGGCAGTCGGGAGCGAAACCGAGCGGACGGTGGCCGAAACGGCTGATGTGGAAGCCGTCGTAAACGTTGTACGACGAGCGGTAATTGTTCCACATGTCGCAGTGGACGAAGCCGTTGTGAGTATTCAAGCCGCGGGTGAAGCGGAGATTTTCGAAGCGGCTGTAGCGGACGTTGCGGCAGTCGATCGGATTGTAGATTTCGCAGCCGTCGAAACTCGAATTGCGGACCCGGATGAATTCGGCGTCGGTGATCCGCATCCAGCTGGCCTTGGGCGCGACGGCGAAGGCGAAGCCGTCGATTTCAATGTATTTGCCGCCGGTGAGGAAAACCGCGCCCTGGGCCGGATTGCCGCCGTCGCGGCCTTCGCCGCCGGTGATGACCGCCTGTCCGGGGAGCCGGGAGCGATAGACGATCGGCCGGTCCTTGGCCCCCGACGCCGCCGGGCTGATGCACCCCGGATAACGGCCGGGAAGGAAGGTCGCGGAGTCGCCGGGCTTGAGCTCGGCGTTGACTTTGGCGAGGGTTTTCCACGGGGTTCGGGCGCTGCCGTCGGCGCGGTCGTCGCCTTCGGGAGAGACATGGTATTCGGTCGCGGCCAGCATGGCCGCGGCGGCCAAGGTCAGCATTGCAGCCAGTCGTTTCATGGACTTCCCCACGGGTTTGGATGTCAGTTGAGGATTTTGATGCGCTGGAAGTAATAGCGTTTTTTGTAGGTGTTGTTGGAAATGAAGTTCACGCCGTTGCGCATTTCCTGCTGACGCCGGAAATCGACGTGGCCGTCGGCCCAGGCGTAGTTGACGCCGTCCATATGGCGGTTGCCGACCGCCGGCGTCGGCATGCCGCCGCCTTCGCGCGAAGCGTCCCAGACGCCGAGGTAGTCCCAGGCGTTGGTGACCCGGTCGGCGCCGCTGGTCCAGTCGGTGGTGTCGCCGAAGGTAATGGTTTCGCTCGGCCTCTGGGCCGAGCCGAGTTTCTGGCGGATGCGGTCGTCGTTCTGGGTGCGGGTGCCGCGCTCGGTGTAGCCCCAGCCGTAGGTGAGCCCATTGCCGTCGATCGCGCCGACGTTGAGGCCGTAGCCGCCGTCATAGACATTGAGGCCGTTCCAGGGTGAGATCCAGGATGGGCAGAGCATCGCACCGCCGGCATTGTCGGCGTAGAATTTGGTGCCGCTGCGGTTGGCGGCGACGGTGTAATCAACCTGCGGCTTGATGTAGAGCAGCAATTCCCAGCGGTAGGCGGGAGCCTGGCCGCCGTTCTGGAGGCTGTAGATCACAAACCAGTCGTTGCGGTCGGCGGCGTACATCTGGCCGGCGGTGGCCCATTGTTTGAGGTTGGCGGTGCACTTCGATTTTTTGGCGGTGTCGCGCGCCTTGTTGAGAGCCGGAAGCAGCATCGATGCGAGAATGGCGATGATCGCGATCACTACCAGGAGTTCGATCAGGGTGAATTGTCTTTTCATTTTTTTCCGGCTCCTTACAGGTTTGTAAAAATGGTATTACATCTTTGCGTATTGCTATTATAGCAAACGAACCGGAAAATGACAATAGGAGAAATCAAAGATAATTAGCACTATTGAAAGAAGTGTTCAAAAAAATGCAATTAATCCTGCTCGCCGTGTTGTTCGGAGCGGCTTTGTTTCAATACACTTTGGCGTTTCTTGGATTGCAGCCGGCGTTTGACCGAACCCGCGGTCGGCCGGGTCGGACGGCGGACCTTGGGAACCACCAGCGCGGCTTCCAGCAGGCGGGTGAGTTTGACGGCGGCTTCGCGCCGGTTCTGGAGCTGGGTGCGGAACTCCTGGGCGGTCACCGCGATTTCCCCGGCGGCATTGAGTTTGCCGCCGAGGCGCAGCATCAGACGCTCGCGGATTTCGGGCGGGAACCAGACCGAACCGGCGACCTGGAACCGCAGCCGGACCGCGGTGGCGACTTTGTTGACGTTCTGGCCGCCGGGGCCGGAGGAGGAGACGAACTCCCACACCAGTTCGCTCTCGGGAATGAAGTAACGACCGGCAATGAGCATCGCGTCACCTCACCAGTTCGCGGAAGGGCGCGAGCGTATGCTGATAAATTTCGGCCGCCGTCCGCACCGTCGCGCCGGCGGGATACTCGCCGTATTCGCAGACCGCGTAGGGGACGGCGATAAAGAGGTCGCACCAGAGAAAACTCTCGGCATTGAGTTCGGCGAAAGCGGTCCGGAGGCTGCTGAAGTCGCGCACTTTGTTGAGGAGTTTGAGGCACATTGCGTCGCGTTTGGCGTTCGCCACCTTGACGGTGTCGGCGGCGGGGTCGAAAACGACGGTGTAGCGGTCGCGCTTGCGCTGCTCCATCTCCGGTTCAAAAAGGTCGGGGTCGTCGATGTAGCCGCCGTCGAAAATGAGTTGCACCGGCGTCCGGTCGGCGGCGGCGACTTCGCGGAGCAACCGCTCCAGCGTGCCGTCCTGGGTCGCCGGATAAAAGGTGTGCCAGCCCCAGGTCGCGTCCATCAGCAGGCGCTTGCCGCGGCGGGAGGGATAGACCGCCTTCAAGGCCGGATCGAGACCCTTGGTCAGGTGATAGCCGGCCCGGATCGAGTCGCGTTTGGTTTCGTCCCAGGAGAAGAAATATTTGCCGAATTTGAAGAACGGCAGCGCCAGCGACGGCACCATCCACCAGTCGGTGAAAGTGGGAACGTAGTGATTGTAGGGGCGCCGGACGATCCGGCCGGTCGGCGGGATGACTTTTTCGATCTCTTCGCAAAGCCGCCGCGGCGATTTGTTTTCGCAGAAGGGAAGCGTCATGACCGCGGTCTTCCCGCCAGCGCCAGGAAGAAATGGGCGAGGCCTTTGCGGAGCTTGCGATACCACGGCCGGGGCCGGGCGAATGAGCGGGCGGCGGCGGCAAAGCCGCGGCGGCGGAAGGTTTTGAGAAACGCCTTGCGGTCGGGATGGGTCGCCTGCGGCGTAATCAAACGGGCCAGCTCGAAGTCGTCGGGACGGCAGCTGTGCAATTCGACGTCGTCAAAAATCTCGCTCAGCAGCTCGTAGCCCTGATTGGTGTTGACCGCCGCCAGCGCGACGCCGGGTTCGCCGGGAAATTCGGCGATCGAGATGTCCGCTTCACGTTCGACCCGGGCATACGGGCAGTCGCCGCAGCAGGGACGCTGCGCCAGTCGTTCCCGAAAAAGCCGGACCAATGGATCCCGGTCGCGGGGAATCATCCGGACCGCGCCGTCGGCAAAAGTGATTTTGAGTTCGGCCCCGCTTCGGTCGGCGGCCGGGGCGCAGCGTTCGATCGCGACCGGACGCGAATGGTATTCGGCCTCCAGCGCGTCGCAATAACCGTCGAAAATCAGCGGCGAGACTTTGCCGTCGCAGAAGTATTCGAGGGTGATCAGATTCTCGTAATTGTGCCCGAGATGGGCGTTGAGACCGGCGATCTTGCACGGGGTGCCGAAGAAAAGCAGCAGTTTGCCTTCGTTGAGCACTTTGCGGATTTTGGCATAGACCTGAGTTACCGCGCTTTGCAGATAGTGAAAGCCGATCATCCGGTCGCGGCCGGCGCGGTCTTCGGCAATGCGGTGGACCATCCGGAACTTTCCTTCGCGGACCGCGCCGCAGACCGCGCCGCCCCGGCGCAGGACCGCATCGCTGAGCGCGACAAACAGCGCATCGACCGCGGCAAGCTGCCGCAGCTCCTCGCGCAGCGGTTTGCCCCGGAAATACTTCGTCGCCATATCCGGCCGGGCGTGGAACGCCGCGTCGTTGACCGGGCAGTTGCCCATGCAGCGGTTGCAGTGGGTGCACTGGTCAAAGTCGATCCGGGGATAGTCAAAGCCCTCGGCGTCGGTCTCCATGTGAATGCAATGCTGCGGACAGCGCATCGCGCAACTGCCGCAACCGTAGCATCGCTCGGAGCTGTTGATGAATTGTACGTTTCGGTTCATGGTAGTATAATATACATGCAAACGGGGCTGCTTGCAAGCCGGGGAGGGCGGCCGGGACTTTTTGTCCCGCTCCGGCGTGTCACTTTGGCGCGCGAAGCGTCACAATGACCACTTCCGGGGGGCAGTTGATCCGGATCGGGATCGAACTCGCGCCGAGGCCGGCGCCGACGATCAGCAGCCGGTCGCCGGCGCGGTGAAGCCCGGCGTCGATGAAGCTCGGCTTGAGGATCTTCCAGAAATTGCCGCCGATCCAGGGCAGACGCATCTGCCCGCCGTGGGTGTGGCCGGCAAAAGTGACTTCGGCCTGGTTGTTGCGATTGTAAAAATAGCTCGGATTGTGGGTGAGATAAAGCCAGGGATATTGCCGGTCCGCCGGCGGCGGGTGGGCGAGCTGACGCTCGGGATAGTACGGCACGTCGTCGTCGCCGGAGAGGCTGAGGAAGCCGCGCCCGGTGTCGATCAGAACGTTGTCGCTGATCAAGGTGACCACTCCGGCCCGGGCGGTCGCATTGAGATAGCGTCTCAGTTCAAAGCAGACGTCGTGGTTGCCGCGGACCGCAAACACGCCGAGGGGGGCTTTGAAGAGACTCAGAACCCGGGTCATCGCCGCGAACGACTCCTCGGAGGAGTCGTTGCGGGCGCGGTCGAGGGTGTCGCCGGCGATCAGAATCAGCTCGGGATCGGCCGCTTCGACCAGTTTGGCGATTCGCGTGTAATAGTCGGTTTTGAGCATCCCGGAATAGATGTGAAGGTCGGATAGGAGGACGATCCGGAAGCCGTCGAGGGCGGGAGCGAGCTTGGGGACGGTGACTTCATAGCGCCGGACGTCGATCGACTTGTACCAGGAGATGCCGTGCCAGATCACCGCGGCGATGAGCAAACCGGTGACGGCGAAAGTGATACCGGTCAGGCGGCGGTGGCGGCCGGCAGCGCGGCGAAGATTTATCAACATGTTTTTCAACTTCGTCATATTTTACTATAGCATTTTGGCACGGGAAATGCTATAATGTTTCACAAAATATTTTTGGAGGATCAAAGCTATGAACAGTGAAAAATTTACCACCAAGACCCGGGAAGCGCTGAGTTCCGCCTACAATCTCGCCGTCGCCGGTAACAATACCGAGCTCAAAAATCTTCACGTGCTGGCCGCCTTGCTGCAGGACGGCGAAGGCCTCGCGGCGTCGATTCTGGAGCGGCTCGGGGTCAGCCGTCAACTCTTTGTCAACAAGGTCAACGACGCGCTCAACCGCCTGCCCAAGGTTTCCGGCGGCGGTCAGGAAGTTTACAACTCGCGCGAATTCAGCCGCCTCCTGGTCGACGCCGCCAAACAGGCCGAGACCATGAAGGACGAATTCGTCAGCGTCGAACACCTTCTGCTGGCGCTTGCCGCCGACGGCGGCGAGGCCGCGGCGCTGCTGTCCGGCGCGGGGATCAATACCGACAAGATTCTCAACGCGCTCCAGCAGATTCGCGGCAACCAGCGGGTGACTTCGGCCGATCCCGAGGCGACCTTTGAGGCGCTGAAGAAATACGCCCGCGACCTCACCCAATTGGCAATGCAGGACAAGCTCGACCCGGTGATCGGCCGCGACGAGGAGATCCGCCGGGTGATCCAGATTTTGTCGCGCCGGACCAAGAACAATCCGGTACTGATCGGGGAGCCAGGGGTCGGCAAAACCGCGATCGTCGAGGGCCTC
>CAZRFG010000018.1:0-20661 GCA_964599205.1 uncultured Victivallaceae bacterium | reverse complement strand
GCCCTCCTCGGTGTAGAAACGCACCGCGAACCCCCGGATGTCGCGCTCGTCGTCGGCCGCGCCGCGCTCGCCGGCAACGGTCGAAAAACGGACGAAGACTTCGGTCTGCTTGCCGATTTCGGAGAACAGTTTGGCTTTGGTGAAGCGGCTGATGTCGCCGGTCACGGTGAAGGTGCCGAACGCGCCGGAGCCTTTGGCGTGCATCCGGCGTTCGGGAATCACTTCGCGGTTGAAGTTGGCCATTTTTTCGAGGAACCAGACGTTTTCCAGCAGCATCGGTCCGCGCGGTCCGGCGGTGGCGACGTTCTGGTTGTCGGCTACCGGCGCGCCGGTGTGGGTGGTCAGTTTGGACATAGTCGTTTCCCCTTTTTTCAGTTTGGTTTCAAAATCCGGTAAAGATCGGTCGTCCGGTCGCCGACGTGGCCGATCAGGTTGCGCTGAGAAGAGGCGTTGGCGTTGACGGAACCGAGCTTGAGCGAAGTCACGTGTCCGTCAATCCAGCCGATGTTGGCCGCCGCGCGGTGACGGGCGTGAACGGTGCCGAAGCCATCCCCGCCGCCGCCGAAGGCGTCGGCCTCGAATTTGCCGTTGATCAGCGGCAGCCGGAGCGGCGGATCGAGCGGGACCGAGCCCATCTGGGAAAGCGCCGCGTCGCCGAACATCACCGTCGCCGACGGTGCGTAGATCGTGGTGGATTTGTAGAAACGCGCTGTGCCGCGAACCGGAAAGCCGCCGAGCCAGACTCCGTTGTAACCGTACCCGCCGCCGGAAGCGGCCTGTTGCAGGTCGGGGATGAACTTACGCATTTCGGGGCAGACCGCGGTCAGCGGCGCATCGCCGTAGTAGCCGCCGAGCAGGGCGTCGCGGGTCAGGTCGACTTTGCCGTAGACCGACCCCGGCGGAATCGTCTGATAGCCGATCCAGACCGGACCGGAAACATGAGGTGAATTAAGCGAATAAGGCACAAAGTAGTCGGCGCTCTCGCAGGCATAAAGCTGATTCGCCATGCCGAGCTGGCGGAGGTTGTTGCGGCAGGAGGCGTCGAGCGAACGCAGCCGCGCGCCGTTGAGCGACGGCAAGAGGAGACTCGCCAGGATGCCGATGATCGCAATCGAGATCAGGAGCTCGATCAAGGTGAACTTGGGCGTCGCCCCGTAACGGGTTTTGAGCAGCAGAATGTGGGCCGAAACCCCGATCGCCACCGCCAGCAGCAGCAGCCAATACCAGACTCCGTGATGCAGCAATGCCGCCAGTCCGAGCGAGATCCAGAGGAAGCCGAGGCTCTGCGCTTTGACCTGAAACGGCACGCCGGAGCCATTGCGGTAGTTCTCGAGATAATAGCCGAGATAACGGTTGCGTTCGATATAGCCGGCCAGTTTTTGCGAGCTCCGCCCGAAACAGAACGCCGCCAGCAGCAGAAAGGGCGTAGTGGGCAGCAGCGGCACGAAAATACCCACAACGCCAAGCGCCGTCGCCAGCAAACCGCCCAAAAGATAAAACCGCCTTTTCACTCCCAAACCACCCCGACTTGTCAACTGAAGCACAACCGGAACTTCCGATGCCGAAAAAGTTCACTTCAGCTAACAATATCGGCAACTTTGAAAAGATGCAAATAAAAAAATGGTTTTTTTGGCAAAAAATTCAAAAGGTTTCCGCCGGACGGAAGTCGACCGGATGTTTTTTCAGTTCTTCGCGGGTGCGGTTGACCCGGCTTTTGAATTCACTCCAGCGGTTTTCCTCAAGAATCCGGTGGGGGCAGAATTTGCCGCTCCAGTCCTGATGCATGCGGAGCCGGTCGGTGTCGAGTTGAAATTTTTCCAGCAGCAGGGCAGCGAGGATTACCGCGTTGTTTTCGCTCCGGCGGTAAAGTTCGTCGCGGTCGCCGCGGCAGTGGCTGCGGCAGATTTCGATCCCGATCGAACTCATATTGCCCTCGCCCCGACCGTCGCCGGCGTGCCAGCCGTGGCGGTCGAGCGGCAGGATCTGAACCGCGCCGGCCTCATCGACCGCAAAATGAAACGAAGTGCTGCCGTCGCGGTAGTAAACCCGGTCGCGCTCCTGCAGCGCCGAAAAGGGTTCGGCGGTGTTGTGGATGGTGATGTACTTGACCTGCTTCATCGGGCCGGTTTTGCGCTCGATCTCGGCGGGGGTGTTTGCGATCAGCGCAATCCGGCACTCGAGTCCGGGGCGGGCGAGGAAGTCCACCCGGCGCTGGATGTCGCCGTCGACCTGATAGCCGTAAAGGCCGGCAACCTCGATGCCGGCTTCGCGAAAGGCGGCGGCGAGTTTGGCGTACTCTTCCGGCGTATACTCCGACGCCTTGAGCCACGATGAAATCTCCACCGCGCCGACGCCGCGCTGCCGCAACGCCGCCAGGAGTTCGGCAAGCGAAGCGTACTTGTGATTGTCAAAGGTGAGGAACCCGACCGCGCGCGAGCCGTCGGGCTGTTTCGCCATCTGCATGGTGATCCCGAGCGGGGGCGGCGTTTCCGCCGGAACACTCCGGCAACCGGCGGCGGCAAGCAGCAGCGCCGCCGCCAAACTCAGCAAAGTTTTCATGGTGCGACTCAATTCAGGGGCAAAAACACATAAAAAGCGGTCCCGGAGCCGACTTTGCTGGTAACCTGAACCCAGCCGTGGTGCCCGTTGACCGTGCCGTAAACCATCGGCAACCCCATCCCGGTGCCCTGCCCGACCGGCTTGGTGGTGAAGAAAGGTTCGAAAATCTTCGACATCGTGTCGGCGTCCATGCCGTGACCGGTGTCGGCGACTTTGATGAAGCAGTAATTTTCCGGCGCGAAATTTTTGCGCAGCTCCTCCGGCGGGTTCAGCGCCAAGCCGGCCTGGTCCGAGCAGTCGATCACGATGGTGAGCTTGCGCTCCTCGCGCCCGGCCATCGCGTCGATCGCGTTGAGCATCAGGTTCAGCAGCACCTGCTGGAGCTGGATCATGTCGCCCTGGACCAGGAACGGCTGGGACGGCGCCTGATAACTCACGGTCAGCCCCTCGCGCCCCTGCGGATTCAAGAGACCGAGGCTTTTGTCCACCAGCACCCGCAAGTCGAGGGTGGCGATCTGGTACTTGCCCTTGCGGGCGAAGCCGAGCAGCTGGCCGGTCAGTTTGCCCGACTGCTCGGCGATTTCGGCGATCTTCTCGAGATGCCGGATCACTTCGGGATTTTCCGGGCGGTGCATGTACTGGATCACGTCGATGTGACCGAGAATGGCGTGGATGTGATTGTTGAAGTCGTGGGCAATGCCGCCGGCAAGCTGGCCGAGCGACTCGATCCGCTGCGAGTGGGCGAGCTGTTCGCTCAACTTGGTCTTCTCCTCGGCGAGCTTGCTCTCCTCGGTGACGTCGCGCCCGATCAGCACCAGCACCGGCCGCGACTGGATGCGCTGGAGCGACAGCGAGCAGGCCAAAAACCGCTTGGTCCCGGTGCGGCTCTCGAGCAGCACCCGGAAGTGCTGCGGAAAATATCCCTCGCAATCGCCGTCGAATTGCGCCGGCAGCCGCGGCCGGAAAGGATTGCCGGTGACGTCGGAAAGCATGTCGAACAAGTTCTGGTCCTGCAGTTCCTCCGGCTTCTCCGCTCCCATCACTCCGGCGGCGGCGACGTTGGCGTCGAGAATCCGGCCGTTGCCGTCGAGCAGCAGAATCAATTCGCTGGCGTTGCGCAGCACCTGCCGGTAACGGTCTTCCCACTCGAGCAGGCTCGCTTCAAGCATCTTGGAGCGGCCGTACGCGCCGAGAAAGGCGAAGCAGATGTCGAGTGCGCTGCGTTCGTCGTTGGTCGGCTCGCTCTCGATTTTGCGGAGATAAATCGTCAGCACCGAACTCAGCACCAGGGTCGCCGCGAAGCGCGCAATCAGCGAACCGGACAGCACCGACACCGACGGCATTTCGCCCCGGTAGAGAATCAGCGCATACAAAAACGAGTCCGCCGCCTGGGTCAGCGCCAGCGCGCCGAAAATACTGAAAAACAACCGGAAATTGGCGTTTTTGAGCCGGGTGAAAAAGATCGGCAGCAGGAAAAAGTCGAGCAGATGCGCCGACACCAGCGCCACCATCGAGCGGCGGCTCTCGCCGAGCAGGAAGTCGAGCGCTTCCGCCGACAGATTGGAGGTGATCGCAAAGCCGATCCAGCTGCATTGCAGCCGGGTGATTTCGCCGAGATAAAAGTACAGTCCGAACAGCACCAGCGAACCGATGATCAGCCGCTGCGCCGCCAGCGTCCCCTCGGTGATGTAGACCAGCAGCAGCGCCGCCAGATACGGCAGATACAGCACCGTCGGCCCGATCTGGTAATCCATCCCGCCCGGCAGCGCCGCCTGGAGATTGGCGGCGCAGACGAACTGCGAAAAGAGAAAGATCAAGCCGAGCGACACATAAAACGGGGCTGAACCGATATTTTTGCGCTGGCTGTGCAACAACCCGAGACCGACGAAAACGAAGGTCATCTCCAGCGTGGTCAGCAAAAATGCGTAAATCCAATCCGACATCAAAACTCCTTTTACCGGGATACTCCGCCCGCTTGATCAAGTTTCAGCATGCTTTTCCAAAGCCCCGAGCCGCCGCAGCACCTGTGCCGAACGGCTGGGCAGATAAACGCGGAGCGCCTGGCGCGTCCCGCCGCCGTTTCCTTCCGGCGCGGTCCGGTGGACCTCCTCCGGCGTCAACCGCCCGTAACCGCCGAAGCGGACTTCATCACTGTCGAGTACCAGCTGATATTCGCCCGGCATCGCTTCAAAGGCGTAGTCCGGGGCCGATCGCTCAAAGTGAAAATTAAAGCAGAACCAAAGTCCGTTCCGCTCGAAAATCAGAATTTTGGCGAGTTCATCCAGCCGCACCAGCTGGACCGGCCGGTCAAAGAAGCCGGTTTCGCCGCCGATCAGCGCCAGCAGCGCGCGGTCGAATTCGCCGAGGTCGTGGTAACGGAGCCGAGAATCGGCGGCGAGCGACCACTGGCGGCGGGCATAGAAATTTGACCAGCCGTTGCCCTCGCGCGGGAAATCGACCCACTCGGGATGACCGAACTCGTTGCCCATGAAATTCAAATAACCGTGACCGGCGGCGGCCAGCGTGGCCAGCCGGATCACCTTGTGCAAGGCGCAGGCGCGCTCGACCGCGAAGTTCGGAATATCCCGCCGCATCGCGTCGTACATCGCCGCCCCGGCCAGCCGGAAAATCGCGGTCTGGCCGCCGACGATCGACTGGTCGTGGCACTCGACGTAACTGATCGTCTTCTCATCGCGGCGGCGGTTGACCAGTTCGTAAAAAATCATCGCCACACTCCAGTTTTCATCCGGAATGTCGAAGAGCTTGAACCACATGTCGGTCACCCCCATCGCCAGCCGAAAGTCGAAGCCGCAGCCGCCGTCGCTCCGCGGCGCCGCCAGTCCCGGCAACCCGCTGACGTCCTCGGCGACGGTGATCGCGTCGGGCCGGACCTGGTGGATCACCTCGTTGGCCAGCGCGAGATAGGTCAACGCATCCTCGTCAACCTCGGCCCCGAAATAATCGCCGTAGCAGGTGAAACACTTGCCGAGGCCGTGGTGAAAATAAAGCATGCTGGTAACGCCGTCGAAACGGAAGCCGTCAACCCGGTATTCGTCGAGCCAGAAGCGGCAGTTGGAGAGGAGGAAATGAAGCACCTTGTCCTTGCCGTAGTCAAAGCAGAGCGAATCCCAGGCGTGGTGCTCGCCACGCGGCCCGGCGTGGAAATAGGTGCTCCGGCTGCCGTCGAAACGGGCCAATCCCTCGACTTCATTGCGCACCGCGTGGGAGTGGATGAGGTCGATGATCACCCGGAGCCCGAGACCGTGGGCGGCGTCGATCAACTCCTTGAACTCATCCGGCGTCCCGAAACGGTCGGCGATGGAAAAGAAACTCGCGACATGGTAGCCGAAAGAGCCGTAATAAGGGTGGTTCATCACCGCCATCAACTGGACCGTGTTGTAGCCCGAACCGGCGATCCGGGGAAGCACGTTTTCGCGAAATTCAGTGAACGAGCCGACTTTCGGCTCCTCCTGGCCCATGCCGACGTGGGCTTCGTAGATCAGCGGGGCGGCGGGAGCGGGAGGAACGGCGCGGCGGAAGCGGTACGGTTCCGCCGGCTGCCAGACCGTCGCCGCAAAAAGTTTGGTCGCCGGATCCTGGACCACATAGCGCGCATAGGCGGGAACCCGCATCCCCTCCCCGCCGGGCCACTCGATGCGCAAAAGATAGTGCATGGCGTGTTTCAGCACGGCATCGTCGAGCGTAATCTCCCAATCCCCCTCGGCGTTGAGCCGCCGGAGCGCGAAACGCGGTTCGCAGCGCCAGGCCGAGAAGTCGCCGACCAGGGTCAGGCCGGTGGCATGGGGCGCCCATTCGCGGAAAATCCAGCGCCCGTTCCGGCGGTGGAGCCCGTAATATTCATGTGCCGAAGCGAAGTCGGCGAGACTCGCCGCACCGCCGCTTTCGAGGCGTTGGCGTACCGCTGCGAAATGCGCCCGCCGTCGTTCCAGCGCGCCCGCGTACGGCCGGAGCCACGGGTCCGCCGACAGCGGCAAAGGAGAATTCGAGACTTGAGCGACCATCGCTTGCTCTTTCGGCTCAGCTCAACAACGGACGGTCGAGCATGGTTTCGTAAATATTGATGTAGGACTTGGCGGTGACGTCGTGGTTGAACCGCACCCGCGCCTGATGCATCACGCGCTCCAGCACCGCGGTTTTCTCCTCGAGCGGCAGACTGTGGAAGCGGACCGCTTCGTCCACCGCCCAGAAAAGACCGCCGGAGTCATAGGTTTCAAACCGGAACCCGTTGCCGGTTCCGGCGGCGAGATCGAGGTGCTCGACGGTGTCGTGCAAACCGCCGGTGTCGTGGACGATCGGAAGCGTGCCGTAATACTGTCCGCCCATCTGCGGCAGCCCGCAGGGCTCGAACCGCGACGGCATCAACAGGAAATCCGAACCCGCCATGCCGAGGTGCGACAGCCCTTCGTCGAAGTCGCAGACCACCACCCTCCCCCGCAGATCGTGGAACGCCGCGATCTGGTGAAAAACCTGCTGGAAGCTGCCGTTGGCGACGATCGCGATCTGAAGATGGCGGTCATAATATTTGTTGATCAACGCATACATGATCTCAGCCAGCAATTGACAGCCCTTCTGGATCGGATCGAGCCGCGACGGCCAGAAAAAGAGCGGCGCGTCGGGAACCACATCGAGCCCGGTGCGCTCCTGAAAAGCGGCCTTGTTGGCGGCTTTGCCGGAGACCACCGTGGCGGCGCAGAAATTCTCGACCAGATAGGGATCGATCTCGGGATCGTTCGACTCGTCGGGCGCATTGAGAATGCCCCCGGCGCAGCCGGAGTTGAACTTGCTCGCCATCTCGCCGCGGATCTGCGCCGGGATCAAATCGGGATGGCAGCCCTCGACCACTTCGCGCAGAAAAGTCGGGCTCACGGTGTTGATGAAGTGGGCGGCGAAGATGCCGCTGGTCAACATATCGACCCGGTTGTTCGACCGGCTCTCCTCGTAGTTGTAGGGCGGCCGCTCAAAGTAAAGGTGGTGCCAGAACTCGGCGGTGTCGATGCCGCGATCCTCCGCCTCCGCCATGGTGACGTGCTGGGTGTGGATGTTGTGAACGGTGAAGAGGCAGGGAATGCCCATCCGCCGCGCCATCGCCGGAATCAGCCCGGTCATCCAGTCGTTGCAGTGAATAAGGTCGGGCCGGACGTGCGGAATGATGTTGTTGATCACCTCGCGCTGAAAAGCCAGCGCCGAGAGCATACTGTCATTGGAGTAATTGCTGTACACCGCGTCGCGGTAATAGAAAATCCGGTCCTCGGCCAGGTGCACCCGGTTGTTGGAGAGATTGTTGAGGTAAACCCGCAATTCGTTGCTGATCAATTTACCCACATCGACGTGGAACATCCGCCGGTAGTGCGGCAGCGTCACATGGACGTCGGCCCCGCAGCGGAACAACGCCGCGACCAGCGAAGCCGAAACGTCGGCCAGCCCGCCGGCCTTGGCTTTGAGCTGGTTGCTCATATTCCCCATGCCTTCCGGCAGATAAGTGATCTCCGGCGTGACGATCAGGATTCTCGGCTTCTTTTTGCTGTTCTTTCCCATCAAACTCCCCCTTTCCAGCTTTCCGCTCAGTCTTTCGGCCAGCAGATGAAGCCGGGCACGCTGTTGTTCCAGTCATCGCCGGCGGGGGTGATCCGGGCGGTCAGCCCGAAACGGCCGGGCGAATCGCAGGCGAGTTCGCACTCGTAGACGTATTCACCGCTGCCGAGACGCTCGAGGAATGACATCACATACGGCTTGCCGTTGACGATCTCGTTGTGGATATTGACGTTGCCGCAATACGCCTCGACCTTGACCTCTTCCGGAGCGAGGTCGCCGAGGTTGGCGCGCACCGCGACTTTGAAACGGTCGCCGACGTGGGCGTTGTCGAGGTTGACCCCCACTTCGGGCCGGCTGATGTTCAATTTACTGAAGTTGTCGATCAGCCGCCATTTGCGCTTGACCAGATCGCGGGCGAACTTGGCGTCCTCGTTCATCAGATGCATATAGGAGGCGATCGCCGGTTCGTAAAACATGTCGTTGTACTGCCGGACCATCCGGGCGCTGGAGAAATTGCCGAGCGACATTACGATCGACTCCTTCATCCGGCGCACCCAGCGCAGCGGAATTTCGCCGCCGGTGCGTTCGTAGAAGCACGGCACGATTTCGTTTTCGAGCACGTCGAAAAGCGCGCGCGACTCGCAGTTGTCAGCGTCTTCGTTGTCGGTGTAGTTGTCGTTGCCGGGAATCGCCCAGCCGCACTCCGGAGTCCACGCTTCGGCCCACCAGCCGTCGAGGATGCTGAAATTGATCACCCCGTTGATCGCCGCCTTCATCCCGGAAGTGCCGCTGGCCTCCTGCGGCCGGCGCGGATTGTTGAGCCAGACGTCGACCCCCTGGACCAGCGAACGCGCCATCGCGATGTCGTAGTCCTCGAGGAAGACCAGCCGGTCCTGGACGCCGTTGTTGCGGGCGAACTGGATCAGCTCCTGAATCAGGCGCTTGCCGCCCTCGTCGGCGGGATGGGCCTTGCCGGCGAAGACGAACTGGACCGGATGCTGTTTGTTGCGCAGCAGCGCCAGCAGCCGCTCGGGATTGCGCAGAATCAGCGTGCCGCGTTTGTAGGTCGCGAAACGGCGGGCGAAGCCGATGGTGAGGACATCGGGATCGAGCAGCGATTTGCTCGAATTGTGGCGGTTGTAAATTTCGCAGGCCATCATCGCGCTGCGCTGGAGCACCAGCCGCGCTTTGCGGATCATCCCCTGGCGGCAGAGTTCGTGGACCATCCAGAGTTCGTCGTCGGGAATGTTGAAGACCGCCTGGGCCAGCTGCGCCTTGTCCGGACTGAACATCCAGTTGGGACCGAGATAACGGTCAAAAGTCAACCGCAGCCGCGACGAAATCCAGGACGGAATATGCACCCCGTTGGTGATGTGGGTGATCGGAATTTCGCCGAGCGAACGCTGCGGCCACAGCGACTGCCACATCGCGCGGGCGACTTCGCCGTGAAGTTTGCTCACTCCGTTGCTGTAGTTGGCCAGCCGCAGTCCGAGCACGGTCATCGAGACATTGGTGCCGCGGTCGCGTTCATTGACCGGAATGCCCCAGCGGATGATCCGGTCGACGTCCATATTGGCCTTGCGGGCGAGGACTTCGAGGTAGGGACGCAGCAGCGAAATCTGGAACACCTCGTTGCCCGCCGGCACCGGGGTGTGGGTGGTGAAAACATTGGTCCGCCAGACCACTTCGAGCGCGGTGTCGGCATCGAGACCGCGCTTGACCATGTGTTCGATCCGGGCCAGCGACAGAAAAGCGGCGTGGCCCTCGTTCATGTGGCAGACGGCGGGGTCGCAGCCGAGCGCGAGCAAAGCCTTGAAGCCGCCGACGCCGAGCAGCAGTTCCTGGTGGAGCCGCATCTGTTCGTCGCCGCCGTAGAGCCGCCAGGTGACTTCGCGCAGCTCGGGCGGGTTCTGCGGAATTTCGGTATCGAGCAGCACCAGCGGAATGTTGCCGACCCAGAGCACCCAGACGGCGGCGAAGAGTTCGCGGTCCTTGAGGTCGACCGAAATGGTAATGCTCTTGCCCTGAAGGTCGCGGGCGCGGACCAGCGGCATGTTGTGGATTTCATTTTCGGGATAGTGCTCGATCTGCCAGCCGTTGCGGTCGAGCATCTGGCGGAAATAGCCCTGACGGTAGAGAAGGCCGATCGCCACCAGCGGCAGATTCATGTCCGAGGCCGCTTTGAGGTGGTCGCCGGAGAGCACGCCGAGGCCGCCGGAGAAAATCCGCACGCTCTCGTGAATGCCGAACTCCATCGAGAAATAGGAGATCTTGCGCGACGCGATATCGAGGCTGTCGGGCGCCGCCCGTTCGAATTCGTTCTGAACCGCGCGAAGCTGGCGGAGGTAACCCGCGTCATGGGCGAGCTCCTCCAGCCGTGCCTGCGAAACCATGCCGAGAAAACGGCGGCTGTTGCCCTCGACTTCACGCCAAAGATTGGGGTTGATGCGGACAAAGAGTTCGATCGCCAGGGGATGCCAGCACCACCACATGTTATTGGAAAGTTTTTCAAGAAACATCAGTTCCTTGGGCATACAGGGAGAGACGTTGAATAACTTGATGCTCATGGTTGTTTCTTCCCGTTTTTTTTCAAAAATAAAAAAATACTGTCATCCGCAAAAACGGACGACAGTACCTTACTTGCATATTTGCCGGATTTCAAGGACAAGTCGGCGCCAAGAAGATAAATTCTTCGAGATAATGGCGCCGGTCCTTGTTATTTGGCTTCCACCTTGAGCACGCTGTTGAGCGTGCCGAGATCATTGGAGGCGAAGCACGGATTGGTTTCATCGATCCGCCAGTCGCCGTCGACCACGAATTTGTACTCGTATTCGCCGGGAGGCAGCATCAGCACGCCGCGGTAGACCCCTTCGTTCTTTTTGTCGGCGAGAATTTTGGCGGTCGGGTCCCAGTCATTGAAAGAACCGGCAACTGCGACGGTTTTGCCTTGGCCGGCCTCGATCACAAACTCCACTCTGCGGCGAATCGCCGTCGTTGAAATTTCCGACCTGGTTTCTGTTTTCTTTGCCATAGGACACCCCACTTTCGAAATTAAGTGCACCGTTTTCGGAGCAGCCCTCCGCTATCCCGAAATTCACAAAACTAATATAACCGCTCTTTTCAACATTTCCAGTCGAATTTAGCGGCCAATTGTTTATTTCCGGTCACAAAACACTTAAAAACCGGTTATTCAGCTCAAAAAAAGGGTTGACCAACCGTCAATCGACCTTCACCCAGACATCCGGCGTCCGCTGCGCCCGGATCGCGGTATCGACCACCGCGGCGATCTCGATCGTCTCTTTGCGACAGACCGGAGCCGGGCCGCCGGCGTAGAATTCGAGCATCGCCGCAATCAGGTTCGGGAAGAAATTGTTGAGCTGCGGCAGATCGCGCACCTGGCCCTTGCCGGTAATCGACGCGCCGAAAGGAAGATTGAGGTTGAGAGTCATCGCCGCCCGCCGTCCGTCGGCGTACTCGAGCAGCAGATGGTTGGTCGAGCCGTAACCGCACTGCATCACTTTTTTGATCCCGCAGCCCATGGTCGAAACGATCATCTCGATCTGGTGGATGCTGTATTCCTCGAAACTGCGGCCGCCGCCGCGCACCGCCATGAAGTCGACCGCCGTCCCGGAGAGCTCCTTGCGGGCCGCAATGAGCTCATTCGGGAAACGCAGCGCGGAGGAGGAAAAGAGCGGGGTATGAAAGCGGTCGGCGCGCGCGAAAATCCGCTCGGCGGTGGCGCGGTCGGGAGCAAAGGGCTTGTCGATGTAGACCGGCTTGCCGCTCGCCAGCGGAATTTCGGCGAGCCGTTCGTGGGCTTCGGAGTTGGAGGGCGAGAGGACGCAGATGGCGTCGCAGCTCTCGACCAGTTTCTCCAGGCTCTTTTCCGGCGCGATCCCCATTTCGCGGCACCAGACTTCGAGCGGACGCCCGGCGGCGGGCGCCTCTTCCCAGGCCATCGCGACTTCAAAGTCGCCGCCGAGGGGGGCTTCCTTGAACCATTTGGGGTAATTGCAGGAATGCCACTCGTCGATGAAGAGGTCGACAAAACCGATTTTCTTTTTCATACGCTTATTTTCCCAGTTGCTTTTGCAAAAACACGACCGCGGCGGCAATGTCTTTGGCCGGATCGGCCCCGACTTCGCGCTCGATGGTCAGAAATCCGTCAAACCCGGTGTCCCGCAGCGCGGCGAGATAGGCATCCCACTTGATCTGCCCCTTGCCGAGCGGAACTTCTTCAAAGAGCTGGCCGGTACGCGCCACCAGCGCCTCGAAGCCGCCTTCGGCAAAGGCTTCGTAGACTTCGCGCGGATTGCACTTTTTAAGGTGAATCCCGTCTTTGGCGTGGGTGTGGACGATGTGTCCGGCAAGCGTCTTGACCGCGGCGACCGGGTCGGCATTGAGCACCATCGCGAGGTTGGCCGGGTCGAGGTTGATGCCGAGGCCGGGGGAGTTGATGTCGGCGAGGAAGCGCTTCAAGGTCTCGGCCGATTCGGGACCGGTCTCGATCGCGATCACCGAGCCGCGACGGGCGGCGTAGGCGGCGACCTGGCCGACCGCTTCGACCATCACGCCGTATTCAGGGTGTTTGGGATCGTCGGGCACCACGCCGATGTGATTGGTGATCACCCGGCAGTCGAGTTCGAGCGCCATGTCGATGAATTTGCTGACGTTTTTGACCCGCTGCGGCACTTCGTCGGGGTGGCTGTAGCCGTGGCCGGGCATGTCGCCGGCGACCGCCGAAAAGACCAGGCCGCAGTCATTGGCGTACTTGCGAAGCTCGCGAACGTCGGAAACCGACACATCAAGGAGATTGAACTCCGGATTGGCGCCGTAAATCTGAATCCCCTCGCAACCGAGCTCGGCAGCCAGTTTGATCCCCTGGCGAAGCGGCTTCTGAAGCGTTTCAACAATAACTCCGATTTTCATGACGCAAAAGTCCTTTCCGGGTTGATTTGACCGTACACTATATCGCAAAACGGCTTTGAATGCAACCGCCGGACGCGCTTTTTCACTTTTTTTCTTGCGCCGGTCAAAAGAAAAGCTATATTAAGTCATGACAGGACAAAACCCAAGGAGAGCCAGATATGAGCGCCGGAGTCAAAAACACCCCTCTTTTCGCCGAACACATCGCCATCGGAGCCAAGATGGCCCCCTTCGCCAACTGGAACATGCCGATCAACTACGGCGACGGGATCATCGCCGAGCACAATCATACCCGCAGTGCGGCGTCGGTCTTTGACATCTGCCACATGGGCGAACTCCGGGTCTACGGCCCCGGGGCGGCGGCGGCGCTGGACAAAATCCTCGCCCGGCCGGTGCTCGACCAGCCGCTCGGGCTCTGCCGCTACAACTTCCTCCTCAATGACCGGGGCGGAGTGATCGACGATTTGATCGTCTACGCGATGGCCCCCGAAGACTTCTTCATCGTGGTCAACGCCGCCAACGTCCGCGCCGACGAGGCGATGTTGGCCGCGCTGCTGCCGCAGGGCGTGCTGCTGGAGAACCTCTCCGCCGCGATCGCCAAAATCGACCTCCAGGGCCCCGCTTCGGCCAGGGTGCTCAACCAGCTCGGCGTCTCCAATGAGGAATTGCCGGGCTATTTCCACTGCAAAACCCAGCTTATTTCCGGCATTCCGTGCATCCTCAGCCGGACCGGCTACACCGGCGAACTCGGATTCGAGCTGTACTTCGACGAAGAGCGCGCATCGGAATTGTGGGACATTCTGCTGCTGACCGAGCCGGTCCGCCCGGCCGGGCTCGGCGCCCGCGACACCTTGCGTCTGGAAGTCGGCTACCCCCTCCACGGCCACGAATTAAGCGAAGAAACCTCGCTCATCGAGGCCGGTTTCGGACCGCTCCTCAAGCTCAAGGAAAACCCCGACCGCGACTTCCACGGCCGCGCCGCGCTGCTGGCGAAGCCGGTTGCCAAAAAACTCGTCGGCATCAAGCTTGCCGGCCGCCGCGCCAGCCGCGCGGGAAGCACGATTTACAATGAAAAGGAAGAGCCGGTCGGGATCGTCACCTCCGGCGCTTTCGGCCCCTCGATCGGAGCGGCGGTGGCGATGGGCTACGTCGATGTCGCTTCCGCCGCCGAAGGAACCAAGCTCCTGCTCGACGCCGGTTCGACCAAGCTCCCCGGTGAAGTGGTCAAACTCCCCTTCTACACCGAGGGCACGGTCCGGTGCAAGCTCTGAGCGCACTGCTCGCGCTTTTGCTGGCCGCCGCCGCGTTCGGCACCGAAGACGCTTCGACGCTCCGCGGCAAAGTGATGTGCGGCTATCAGGGCTGGTTCAACGCCCCCGGCGACGGCATGGACCGGGGGTTCTACCATTACCGGAAGCAGGGCAAATTCGAGCCCGATTTCTGCTCGTTTGAATACTGGCCCGACGACGCCGCGCTGGACGCCGACGAGAAATACCCGACCCCCTTTCGCCGCAAAGACGGCAGCGTGGCCTGCGTCCCCAGCAGCGCCAACCCCAAAACCGTGCTGCGCCATTTCCGCGAGATGGAGCAGTTCGGCATCTCCGGGGTCTTCGCCCAGCGCTTCGTCGGTGAAGTCGCCAATCCGTCGGGGCTCAAGCAGTTCGACCGGGTGCTCGACAACATCCGCGCCGCCGCCCGGGAAACCGGCCGGGTCTACGCGGTGATGTACGACCTGAGCGGCTGCGAGAAATTCGACGTTCTCGAGCGCGATTTGAACCACCTGATCGAGAGCGGCCGCATCGCCGCCGATCCGGCTTATCTCAAGCACAACGGCAAACCACTGGTGGCGATCTGGGGCCTCTTCGGCGACCGCCCCGGCAGCATCGAACTGATGGAAAAAGCGGTGCCGCTGCTGAAGCAAAAAGGCTTCGCGATCATGGTCGGCTGCAACAACGACTGGCGGACCGGCCGCGACGACGACAACCGGCGGGTGCGCGCCATCCTGGAAAAGTGCGACGTCGTCTCCCCGTGGGCGGTCGGCCGCTATGACAACAACGGATTGGAGAAATTCCTCAACGCCCACGTCAAGCCGGATCTCGCCTGGTGCCGGGAGCGCAAGATCGATTACCTCCCGGTGGTTTTTCCGGGTTTTTCGTGGTACAATCTCCACGGCGGCAAATTCGACCAGATTCCCCGGCTCAAGGGGCAGTTTTTCTGGAATCAGGTGGCCGGCAACCTCAACCGGGGGGCGGAGATGCTCTATGTCGCGATGTTCGACGAAATCGACGAAGGCACCGCGATCTGCCGGGTTTCGGCCGATCCCCCCGAGGGCGGCAAATGCCGTTTTCTGACCTACGACGTCCCCGGTGATCACTATCTCTTCCTCGCCGGAGAAGCGGGCAAAGCCCTTCGCGGCCCGCGCCCGGCGCCGGCCGAAATGCCGAAACGCTGAGCCGGATCAGAGCCCCATTTCCGACTTGCGCCGCCGCAGTTTCTCGTTCAGGCTCTTCATGTGGATCATTCGCGAACGCCGGGTGTGTCCGAGCGCGATCATCGCCGCGGTGGTGAGCATATTGAGCACCTTTTTGGTGGCGGTGCCGGCTTTCATCCGGGTTGACCCGGCGACCACTTCGGAGCCGCTCCGGAGCGGAATCAGGAGCCCCGCGTCGGGCTGGGGCCGGAGACTCTCCTGAATCATCACCGTCCGTGCACCGGCGACCTGCCGGGCATAGGCTAGCGCGCTCCGGACATAATAGGCCGAGCCGCTGGCGGAAATGCCGATCAGTACATCGTCGGGGGTGAGGTTGAGCAAGAGGAGCTCGGGAAGACTCGAAATATCCTCCTCGCCGCCGCTCTCGATGGTGATCGCCGCCTCGACGTTGCCCCCCGCGATCAGCGCCACCGCCGCAGTCTCAGCGATGCCGAAGGTGCACGGGAGCTCGACCGCGTCGACCGCCGCCAGCCGTCCGCTGGTGCCCGCGCCGACATAAACCAGCCGCCCGCCCCGGCGGAACGCGTCGGCGATCAACGCCGCCCCCTCGGCGATCGCGGGAAGCGATTCGGCCAGCGCCGCCCCGGCTTCGTTCTCGGCGGCAAAGAGCAAATTCACCAGTTCGCCCGGCGGCAGGTCGGAGAGTTCGAGGTCGCCGTGCCGGGGTTGCTCGGTCGCGGTTCCGGCGGGCAGAGCGAGCGCGGCGCCCGGGAGCGCGGCACAGCCGCGGGCGAGATAAGCCGCCCCGACGATCTGGAGCGGCACCGCCGAGGTTGAGAGCTTCACTTGCCGCCCGAAAATGCCGTTGCCGAGCAAGGGATGCGCGCTCAACGCCCCGGCGAGGTCAAACCCGCCGTCCGCCGCCGCCGCGGCCAGCCCGCCGGTCACCAGCACGTGGTCGGCCTGATAGAGCAGCGCCGCCGAGTAAACCACCCGGGTCAGTTCGTTGAGATAGCGGTCGCGCACTTCGCCCCCGTGGCGGAAGAGGCCGGCGAGATCGCCCCCGGCGCGGCGGGCGAGCCCCACCGCCCCGGCGATACGGTCGAAACTGCCGACCGGCGTTTCCACCGCGCCGAGCAGAGGAAAGGCTCGGCCCGGCCGGAAACGGTGCGAATTGCGCACCACCGCGCAGCCGAGCCCGGTGCCGACGGCGAGAAGGACGGTCGTGCCCTCCTGCGGATAAAGCCGGAGCGCCGCCGCGCCGATCAAAGCGGCGTCGGCGTCGTTGATCAGCACCGCCGGTGCGCCGAAAATTTCTTCAATCTTCGCTTTCAGGGTGGGATTGCACAAACTTTGGAGGTGTCCGGCGGCTTCGACCACCGCATTGCCGCCGTCGTCGACAATCCCGGCGGTGGAGATCCCGACGCCGCGGATCGGAAACTTTCCGGCGCGGCAGCGTTCGGCGATGGCGCGGACGGCCTGGAAAATGCCTTCGCCGCCGGGTTCATCGAGCCGGCTCGGAACGCGCCACAATTCGGGAAGCCGCGGTTCCCCGCCGCGGTCGCACTGCCGCAGGCTGTCGGCGAAGAAGAGCGCCGCCTTGAGGTAGGTTCCGCCGATATCGAGAGCCAGGAAACTTGCTTGCATTGCCGCCGCCTTTCGTGCCTTTGGTGCCGTTTGTTTCCGCGATACTATACATTCGCCAACATCGCCGCGCAAACCCGGAAAAAAATAGACTGCGAAGCTTGACCTTGTTCCGGACCCGCGGTATAGTCTTAACAGCTTCCTGCTTCGAAATTCAACGCAAGGGGGAAAAATGGATTTCTACGATGAATTTATAGTCAAGCCCGGCAAAAAAATCGATCTTGCCAAAATTTCGCCGGACGAAAAAGACTACGGCTGGCAGGGAACCAAGGAGGAGATCGCCGCCCGGCTTGAGGAGAACGGCAAAAAACTCTTTAAACTCCAGTACCGGCTCTACGCCGAAAACCGCCAGTCTCTCCTGATCGTGCTCCAGGCGCTCGACGCCGGGGGCAAGGACGGCACCATCAACAAGGTGCTTTCGGTGATGAACCCGCAGGGCTGCCGCTCGCAGGCGTTCAAGGTGCCGACCGCGCTGGAAGCCGCCCACGACTTCATCTGGCGCGAACACTGCGTCGCACCGCGCGACGGCGAAGTGGTGATCTTCAATCGTTCGCACTACGAAAACGTGCTGGTGCCGTGCGTCCACGACGGACTTGAGGGACAGGAGCTTGAGGAGCGCTTCAAAATCATCAACGGTTTTGAGAAACTGCTCGGCTCCAACCGCACCGCGATCGTCAAATTTTTCCTCCACATCAGCAAGAATGAACAGCTCAAGCGCTTCGGCGAACGCCTCAACGACCCCGAAAAGCACTGGAAGATTTCCGAAAGCGACTACCGTGAACGCGAATTCTGGGACGATTACATGAAGGCCTTCAACCAAGTTATTTCCAACTGCTCGACCAAAGACGCGCCGTGGTTCGTGATCCCGGCCAATAACAAGGACTTCCGCAACCTCGCAGTCTCCGAAATCCTGATCAAAACCCTCGAAACGATGAATCCGGCGATCCCCGCCCCCACCGTCAACATCGAGGAGATCCGCAAACTCTACCATCAGGACCTCGGTCCCGTCTCCGCACCGCAAGCTGATCCGGATGAATCCGGCAAAAAAGCGAAGAAAGACAAAAAAGACAAGAAAAAGAAGAGCAAAAAATAACCGGAAGCAAGCGATCCGGCAAGCGAGGTTCACATGAATGACGTCAAGCCCGATTCAACCGCGCCAGACTGCTTTATCGATGCCGAAACGGCGGCAAAAATGCCGCTCAACGATTTTTTTGCCAAACTGGCAAGCTCCGCCGCCGGACTCAGCTGCGAAGAGGCGCAAAAGCGTCTCGCCGTCTGCGGTCCCAATGCGCTTTCCGAAAAAAAAGAGAGCGAACTCAAGCGTCTGCTCGAACTCTTCTGGGGCCCGATTCCGTGGATGATCGAGGCGGCGGCGCTGCTCTCGATCATCGCCGGCGACCTCGACGACTTCATTGTGATCACGGTGATGCTGCTGTTCAACGCGCTGATCGGTTTCTGGGAAGAGCACAAAGCCGGCAATGCGCTCGCCGCGCTGAAGAAAAGCCTGGCGTTGAAGGCCAAAGTCCGCCGCGACGGCCGCTGGCTCGAACTTGACGCCGCCACCTTGGCGCCCGGCGATGTGATTTTCCTCAAACTCGGCGACGTGGTTCCAGCCGACGTCAAATTGACTTCGGGGAGCTACCTCAGCGCCGACCAGTCCGCCCTGACCGGGGAATCGCTGCCGGTCACCAAACAGCCCGGAGACGTTGCCTACTCCGGCTCGATCATCAAACAGGGCGAGATGGAAGCAATGGTCTGCGCCACCGGAGTAAACTCATTCTTCGGCAAAACCGCCAAACTGGTCGGCAGTGCGGGAAACGTCTCGCACTTCCAGCAGACGGTGATGCGGGTGGGCAATTTCCTGATCATTCTGGCGGCGGTGCTTTGTCTGGTGCTGAGCATCGTGGTATTGTTCCGCGACCATGCCGATTCGGGACACATTTCGCTTATCGACACCTTGAAGCTGGCCAAATTCGTGCTGATTCTGGCGGTTGCCTCGATTCCGGTGGCGATGCCGGCAGTGCTGTCGATCGCGATGGCCCTCGGCGCGCTGGAAATGTCGCGCTGCAAGGCCATCGTCGCCAAACTCCAGTCGATCGAGGAGATCGCCGGGGTTGACGTGCTCTGCTCCGACAAAACCGGCACCCTGACCCAGAACCGCCTGACCCTGGGCGAAGCGCAGCTCTTCGGCGCGCCGGACGCCGAATCATGCATTCTGGCCGGAGCGCTGGCGAGCAAGCCCGAGAGCGACGACGCTATCGACCGCACCATCATCGCCGGGCTCAAAGCGCCGGACGAACTCAAAAAATACGCCATGACCGCCTATGTCCCCTTTGACCCGACCAGCAAGCGGACCGAGGCCACGGTGACCGGGCCGGACGGCAAGATCCTCCGCTTCACCAAAGGCGCGCCGCAGGTGATCGTCGAACTCAGCAGCGCGAGCGACGAAGTCAAGAATCGGGCCGACGCGGTGGTCGCCGACTTCGCCGCCAAAGGCTACGGCACGCTCGGAGTGGCGCGGTAGGAAGACGACGGCAAGAGCTGGACTTTGCTCGGGTTGCTCCCGATGTTCGACCCGCCGCGGGTGGATTCGGCGGAAACCATCGCCCAGGCCAAGGCGCACGGGCTGGCGGTCAAAATGGTGACCGGCGACGACCTCGCGATCGCGTCACAGATTTCCGGACAGCTGGGAATGGGAACCCATATCCTCAAAGCCTCCGATGTTTTCGCCAACGACGACGTCGATCATATTTCGGACCGGACCGCGGCCAACATCGAGCAGGCGGACGGCTTCGGACGGGTGTTTCCGGAGCATAAATACGGCATTGTCAAAGCGCTCCAGAGCCGCGGCCACATCGTGGCGATGACCGGCGACGGGGTCAATGACGCCCCGGCGCTGAAACAGGCCGACGCCGGAATTGCGGTATCCGGAGCGACCGATGCGGCGCGGGCGGCGGCGGCGCTGATTTTGACCGAACCGGGGTTGGGAGTGATCATCAAGGCGATCGAGACCGCGCGTCAGATTTTCGAGCGGATGACCAGCTATGTGATTTACCGGATCGCAATGAGTATGGACATCATGGTTTTCGTGGTATTGTGCATGATTCTCTTTCCCAAAGTGATTCCGTTGACGCCGATCATGATCATTGCGCTGGCGCTGCTGGACGACATTCCGATCATGAGCATCGCCTATGACCGCACGCCGATTTCGCCGACGCCGCTGCGCTGGCGGATGGGGCGGGTGCTGGGAATTTCCTCGGTGCTGGGGGTGTTTGCGCTGGGGCAGACCTTTTTATTGTTCTGCATCGGGTTTAACAAACTGAAGACGGGAGGGGCGATTGCGGGGGTGCCGATTACGCCGGACATTCTGCAGACGATGACGTTTCTGCAATTGGTGATCGGGGGGCATTTGCTGTTGTTCCTGACCCGGAGCCGGGATTTGTTTTTCAGCAAACCGTATCCGAGCAGGATTCTGTTCGGCGCGATTGTGGGAACGCAAATATTGGCAGCGCTGATGGCGGGATTCGGGGTATTGGTGCCGCGGGTGC
>CAZRFG010000017.1:0-21630 GCA_964599205.1 uncultured Victivallaceae bacterium | reverse complement strand
GCCCTCTTTGAAAATTACGGCGGCGGGCGCTTTACCCTCCTCGCCGAAGTCCCCTCCGGCGGCGATTTCCCCTATGACTTCGCCTTTGCGGATCGGGAAACGCGGCTGATCGTGCCCCACCGGCGGTCGGGTACGGTCACCTGCTTCCGCTTCGATCGCGAGACAAAAACACTGACGCGGTTGCCGGGAGAGCAGAAAGTGCCGGTTGCGGCACGGGTGATGGCGAAGTAATACTGATGAGCGATCAGTCATCGATCAAAGCGCTTGAAGCTTTTGAGATGGATTTGGGTTGTAAATCGCAGGCCGATACAGTGTATCGGACGAGAATTTACGGCCAAAATCGGCGCGAAAGAACAAGCGATGATCGATCAATGTGAGCGAATCAGTATCATTATTTGTTCGCGGGCGGTTCCGCCGGGGGCGGCAAGACATTGTTCGCGCCTTTGCGGCGGCGGATGAAGTAGAGAACCGCCGCCGCCAGCACGGCGATGCCGACGACGCCGAACAGCACCGAAAGGCCGAAAATCCGCAAGATCTGGTCGATCGCGTGGCCGAAGTAATACCCCGCCGCGGTGAAACTCACCGCCCAGATCAAGGCGCCGATCAGATTGAAAATCAGAAAACGCCAGTGGCAGAGGTTGCTCAAGCCGAGCACGATCGGGGTGACGTTGCGAATGCCGTAGACGAAGCGGAAACCGAGGATGAGATAGGTATCGTATTTCTGCAGCAGCTTTGACACCCGTTCGCGTTTGCGGTCAAGCTTGGGGAAACGGGCCAGAATCGAGTTGCCTTTGTACTTGCCGAGGCTGAACATCAGCTGGTCGCTCAGGGAACTCCCCAAAAAAGCGCAGGCCGCCACCCCCTCGAACGACATCTGGCCGCTCGCCACCAAAACCCCGGCGAGAATGACGATGGTCTCCCCTTCCAGAAATGTCCCCAGCAGAATCGCCCAGTACCCGTAGGTCTGGAGCAATGCCTGCCAATCCACATTGCTTAAAAATTCCATCTGCCCATCCGATCCGAAGCAAAAAAGCTGCTCTCCGAAAAAACGGAAAAGCCGCTGATGCTGGTCCATTTTGGTATTTCCTGAAACGCTAATATAATCGGGTTCAGGGAAAAATACAACCCCTCGAACGGGCTATTTTGCAATATTTTCCACCGGCGGAATGGGCAATCGGAGCGATAAAAATTTGATATCTTTCGCCGTTTTGCAATTTGGAAAGCCGGCTTGAGAGGTTACCTTATCGCAAATCGAACTCGTCGCGGTAAAAAGGATTCAGCAACATGCCGGGAGCGATTCCGGTCGCACCGGGTTTCCGCCGGTGAGGCGCTCGCGACGGCGGACGCCCCCCCGTTCGCCGCCTTGCGGGCAAGCGGGATCGCCGGAACTTGAAACGGGTATTTATGAAAAACTATGAGACCCATGCCGATCTCGCGATCAAGCGCCAATACACGGTCAGCCGCGAGTGTTATCTCGACCACCTGACCTTCCGCCGCAACGACACCGTGCTGTTTACCGAAATCTTCGGCCCGCAGGTGGGCTTGAAACGGGAGTGGCAGGGCCAGGGGGCGGCGCCGGGCGAGCTCGATTTCAGCGACTTCCGCTTTCAAACCGCGCGCAAAGTGACGCTCCCGGTCAACTGCGGCCGGCTCGACGCCGGCCGCCGCGAAACCGGCGAGGATGAAACCTGCGTCTACTATCTCGACGACCTCGGCCGCAAACTCGTGCTCTGCAAAAACGTCGCCACCTTGCCGCTCCCCGTCAACTACCCGGTCGCCGACTTCGACGACTGGCTCAAGGTCAAGGACCGTTACCGCTACGCCGCCCGACGGATTGCCGACGGGGTCGAAACCGTCGCCGCCGATTCCGGCGCGGTGAGGACGCTGGCCATTCCCGGCGGCTTCGACGAGCCGCGCCAGCTGCTCGGCGAAGAAGCGCTCTGCTACGCCGTCTACGACCAGCCGGAGCTGATCCGCGACATCCTCGACACCATCCGCGACTGTGTGCTGAGGGTGATCGACGAACTCGCCCGGCGCAAGGTCGGGGCGGACATCCTCTTTGTCCACGACGACATGGCCGGGAAATCGGGGTCGCTCTGGAGTCCGGACACCATCGGCGAATTGATGGCTCCCTATTATCGGGCGGTCAGCGGACGCGCCGCCGAACGGCTGGGGGTGCGGCTCTTTGACCAGGACAGCGACGGCGATATGAACAGTGTCCTCGATGCGATCGTCGGCACCGGGATCAACTGCATCCACCCCAATGAACCGGGGGCGGGAATGGACATCGTGGCGATCCGGAGCCGTTACGGCCGCAAACTTGTGCTCCTCGGCGGCCTCGACAAATACGCAATCGCCAAGGGCCCCGCCGCGATCGACCGAGAACTCGAGACCAAAGTCCCGGCCCTGCTAAAAGAGGGCGGCATCGAATTCGGCCTCGACCACCGCATCCCGGTCGGCTCAAGCCTGGAAAACTACCGCTACTACCTCCGTCGCTTCCGCGAAATCGCCGCCGCCGCGATGCCCGGCGGGATCTGAGCTCCTCAAGCGCCGTACTCGACGACGGCAAAAGGAAGATAGCGGTCATACGGCTCGCCGAGACGTTCCCGGTTAACCGCCGCCATCCCCCGACTGGCTCCGGACAAGGTCGGAAAGAACCCGTCGGCATTGATTTTGATGCCGAGCCGGTTGACCGCCTGATTGTCCCAATCGCAGCAGTGAAAGGGGCAACCGAGACCGAGATTCACCCGGTCCGTACCCTCGATCGGGCCGAGCGAGTCGATTCCGTAAAGGTCGAACCCGCAAAAAGTCCCGCCCGGCGACAGCGTCGGCAAAGGTCGAAAATCCGGCATATCGGCGAGGTAAGTTGCCGTTTCCCGCGGCATTCCCACCCCGATCACATGAATATCGGCGCGGGCGGCGAAGAATTCCCGCTTGAGCCCGAGCGCAGCTTCAAGTCCGGTATAGCGGGCGGCGAAAAAAATGATTTTACCCGTATCCCAAAGCGCCTGATTGCGGCCGAAAAGCGCAGTTGCCGCCGCCGGTTCGATTCCCCATTTGGCGGCGAGCGTTTCCGCGCAGAATCGGTGATTGCCGGTCGGGATTGCGTCATAATCGGGCAACACCACGCTCCGGCACCCGGCGAATTCGCGCCGTATCCCCTTCACCACATAATATCCGAAACCAGGCAATTGTTCCGGCGATATCGGTCTGAACATTTTTTATTCCCCCTGGGTTTGTCTTACCATATTTCATCTTCTCCCCGGCGGCAACGGGCAGGTTAAAAAAAAATCGCTTTTTTTATTGCCATGATTTGCTTTTTATAGATTACCAATGTAACATATAGACAAAGCGAAGATCACCAAGGAGTCCGGCGATGAAAGAAATTCGAATTCCCGAGAGCGAACTTGAGATCATGAAAACCCTCTGGGAGCGTGCTCCGCAGACGCTGCCGGAAGTCGTCAAAAACGTCCAGACCGCCAATCCGTGGGAACCGGTAACGATCAAAACCATGCTCGGAAGGCTGGTCAAAAAAGGCTTCGTCCGCCAGAGCGGCAGCCGCCGCAGCTATCTATATGAGCCCGCGGTCAGCCGCGACTGCGCGCTCAAATCGGCCGGACGGCAGTTCGCCGAAAAACTCTTCGGCGGCGCGCCGGCGGCGATGATTTCGTTCTTCATCAAAAGCGGGGAACTCTCCGAAACCGATATCGCCGCCATCCGCCGGCAGATCGACGAGTTGAAACATGAGTGAAGCTTTGGTCTGCTACTTGCTCAACAGCCTGCTCCGTGGCGCGGTCATCGTGCTGCCGCTCCTGATTTGGGAAACGCTCCGGCGGCGGAAACTCGTTTTCTCCGGTTGCCGCCCGCTCTATTGCCTCGCGCTGCTGCTGATCCTGCTGCCGCTTGAGCGGATCAACTTCGGCTCCGCCCTCCCCCGCCAGGCGGCGGCTCCGGTCGAAATGCCAGACTGGCAGTTCACTCCCACCGCGACCGCCGTCCCCGTGGTTGCCCCGGTGGCCACCACTCCGGCTCCGGTGGCGGCCGCCGCCCCGGCGGCGCGAACTTCCCGGCCGTGGACGGTCTGCGATCTCTTCGCCGTCCTTTATTTGAGTGTGGTGCTGGCTCTGTCGGCAAAGCAGATCCGGCATTACCTGATATGGCGCAACCGGATCGGGAGGTGTGTCGCGATCACCTCCGGCCGGGTGTACGAAGCCTTTCGCGAGTCGAAACACCTGACCGGGCTTGAGGCGTATCCGATCCGGCTGCTGGACGGCGGCGACACGCTGCCGGCGGCGGCCTGTTTCGGCACGCTTCGGCACGGGGCGGTGATTTGCCCGCTCGCGGAATGCGTCAAGTACTCCGCTGTCGAGCTGCGGATGATCCTGATTCATGAGCTGGAGCATCTGCGCCGCTTCGACAATCCGGTGGCGTTTTTTCTGATCGCCCTGACCCGCGTTTTTTTCCTCAATCCCTTTTTGCGGCCACTGTGCTCACGCTGGGCGCTGGCCGCCGAACTCGATTGCGACCGGAGGGTCAGGAGCACGCTGCAACTCGACCGGCCGGGCCTCGCGCAATACGCCGCGCTGCTGCTCGATCACCAGACCCGCGGCAGCGCGTGGACGCCCGTCAGCGGGCTCGGCGCGACCGCCCGGAACCTGAAACAACGAATCCAGGAGTTTTCCATGTCCCGCAATAAACTTCAGCTCGCAAGTTACCTCGCCGGAATCGCCGGTTTGCTGCTCCTCGGCAGCTGGCTGAGTCCCCGCCTCATCGCCGCCCCCGACCGGACGCCGCTGCCGCCGGCAGTGACCAAAAATCTGCCGTCCACCGCCTCCGGACTGTCCTGCTTCAATGCCGAAAAACTCGACGCCAAAGGCGCCGAATTGATCGAAAAAAGCTTGCTGGCAACCGGCAACGGCGACATGGGGATTTACCGTCTGCTCTCTTTGATGCAGTCCGCCGTCAAAAACAAAGGCTCTTTTTATCTTGCCCAGGGACCGGGATTCGGTTCGTATCTCTTGATCCGAAACGGCTTGAATCAGGATGAACTGATCCTTGATCCGACGATCAGCATCTCCGGCACCAAAACCGTCGCCAAAAAGCTCGAAGACGGCTATTTCTCACTCTTTTCGGTGGAAAAAAAGCTGCCGGCAATGGGCCTCGGTGAAATCCTGCAAAAAGAAACCGCGACCACCCCGGATGAGCTGCTGGTCGTCTTCGACGGCAAAGGCAACCGGACCGTCGTCGCCAAATCCGGCGACGAATACCGCCTGCGCCGGAACGGGGTGACAACGGAAGAAATCAGCGCGGCCTTGATCGTCGAACAGGCGACCGCCTATCTGCCTGAAAAAGAAAGAGCGGCGAAGCAGGAACTGCTCCGTAAAATCCTCAAATACGACGGCAAAACCGCCGACGGCAAGACCAGCTACGCGATCGAGTTCCCGCTGACCCCCGAGTCGATTACCTTGTTCAGCGATCTTCTCAAACGGCGGCATGAAATCGGCGCGGCGAAATACGCGCCGAAAGTGGTCGCGCTCGACCCGCCAAACAGCGCGACCGGGGTCGACCCCGACCTCAAGGAGATCAAAGTAACCTTTGACCGGCCGATGAGCGCTCGAAGCTGGTCGTTCTGCCAGCGCGGCGACGATTTTCCGGAAACGACCGGCAACCCATCGTATGACGACAAACGCATCACCATCACCATGCCGGTGCGCCTGAGGCCGGATATGACCTACAACATCTACCTCAACTCGCCGCCCTACCTCGGTTTCTGCTCCGAACAGGGTTACGTGCTGGAATCGGTTCACTACAGTTTCAGCACCGCCAAGGGCGGCAAGACTACTCCGCGCTGATCCGGAGGTTGCCGAATGCAAATTTGGCGGCGGCTCCGCCGGGGGTGGCGATGCGCAGCAGCGCGAAACTCCCGGCGGCGTCTTCGGGAAGCGGAAATTCTTCGTTCCGTCCGTTGATCCCGAGACGGCATTTGCGGTTCGCGCGATCCACCGTGATGACGAATTCGCCGACCTCGCCGGCGGCGAGTTTCGACACCAGCATCCGGCTCCCTTTGTCGTCGTTGGCCAGCAGCACGATCCGGCCGTCGGGACGGAACATCAGATAGAGCACCCTTCCGGCTTTGCCGCTCCCGGCAAGCGTGACAAAAATATTACCGCCGGAGGGAGCAAGCGCCCGGAACGCCACCGTGAATGATCCGTCGAGTGCCGGATTGACCGCGAAGTCGGCCCGCGCCGCCTTGGTTTTGGAACGGTCATCGATCATCAGCGCCCGGCCGCCCAGCGCCGGGATATCTTCGACCGTCACCGCGGTTTCGGGAGGCACGTCGATCGCATTGGGGCCGGTGGCGGGCTGATCGAGTTTGGCCGGAGCGATCGCCGGCGGCGAGCCCGGCGTATCCTTGCTGAAATCGGCGTCGAGCACCAATTTTGCGGCGGACGCGCCAAAGCCGAAGCCGACGCAGACAATCACAGACAGTAGTCGCTTCACTTGATTGTTCCTTTCACGGTTACAGGATTCGTTGTAAGACAAGGTGATCGAAATTCATCGGTTCACCTTTTTCATTGCGGATTTTGATCGTCTGACTGCCTTTCGGCAATTCCAATTCCAGTGCTTTGCCGTCCCGGCTCAGGGTGAAAATCTGCCAGTCACCGGCGGTTTCGCCGTTCCCCCCGGTCGGGGGCAACCGGAATTCCCCGAGGTCACGCCCGTTGACGAAAACCCGGCGTCCGGTCTCGCGCGGCCAGGCGTAACGCAGGTCGAGCCGGTACTTCCCGGCAGTGGGAAGCACGACCACCCAGGTAAGTTCATGACCGGCATCGTCCCAGTTCGAGAGCGAGAGTCCGCTCACCCCCGGACGGTCGGCGCGCTCGCGCACCCGGCCGCCATGTTCGGCAACAAAGGCCTCCGCCTCGGCAACCGCCCCGGCTCGGGGAATCACGGCGTCGAGCGGCTCCACCATGGTTGCGGTTTCACCGCGCAGTACGACGCCGTTGTCGAGTGCGAATTCAGCCCGGACCGGCTCTTTGCCGCCGTCGAGAGTCACCGGGATTTCAAATGTTTCAATCGCTCCCGGCGCAAGCTCAAGAGGGCGCGCCGGAACTTCGGCACCGGGCAAAACGAAGGTCAGACGCCCCCGGACGCTCTGATCAAGCGGAGCGCCGACGGTGACCCGGAGCGTTCGCCAGACGCCTTTGCCAAGCAGCATCAAACTCAGGTTGGGCGATTTCCCGGTCGGGAGATAAGAAAGAACAGGGTCGAGTTCGTAGCCGCTTGAGGCGGTCGCCGCGGCAAGCCGGTACTGGTGATCCTGCATCAACGTCACCCGGCGGTCCATCGCCGGAATGGTGGTGGAGTAGACCCGGAGCTCGCCATTGAGCGAAGTCACCAGCTCTTCGCGCCAGTCGCCGGACAGATCGGCGGTGGTGAGAATCGCCCCCTCGATCACGCCTCCGACCGGGCCGCCGCCAAATTTTCGCGGCATTCCCGCCGCGACTTCGCGCTGGAGGTCGCCGTCCCAGAACAGCGTCTGTACCGCCGTCTGCTCCGGTACCGCGTCGCCGGTATAAAGCAATTCGCCGTCGCCGCGGAACACCCAGCGTCCGAGTTTTTTGCGATCGAGTCCGGCGGCGGTGTCGATGCCGCCGATTTCAAAGCCCGGATAACGCGCATCGAGATCTCCCGCGTAGCCGTGGTGAACATGGTAGGTCGGCGCGGTCAGTTTCCAGACCACTTTGCCGGTTTTGCCGTCTGCCACAGTGATGCCGCCGCCGTTGGGAGCGCGACGTTCAAGGATTGAAACGACCTCCTGCCCCGGATTGGCCTTGCTGATATCCGAAATAAAAATGTAATCGGGATGCCCCATGCCGGTCGACCACAGGGGCCGGCCGTCATCGTCGAGCGCGGTGCTCCCGATGACGATTTCGTCGCGGCCGTCGCCGTCGAGATCGGCCACCCGGATCGAGTGGGCGCCCTGCCCCCGGTATTCATTGCCGTATGCTCGTGTATCGTAACGCCAGAGAGATTCAAGTTTGCGGTTTTTGAGGGCAAAGGCTTCGACTTTGATGGTGGAATACGTGCCGCGCTCGACGATGACGCACGGAGTTTTGCCGTCAAGATAAGCGATCGCAAGCTGGTTGCGCGAAGCATTGTTGTAATTCTCCATCCCGTAGCGGTCCGGCCACGGCGTCCGGGCGATTTCCCGTCCGGTGAGGCCGTCGAGGACGGCAAGGTACTCGGGCCCGGAAGTCACCCGGCCGTCGGCGTCGCGGCAGTCGCCTTCGCCGGTCTTGAGGATCACTTCGGCACGGCCGTCACCGTCGAGGTCGTAGAGCAGATAGGGACAATACCAGTTACCGTGCTCGATGCTCCAGGTCATATCGCGGCTCCAGAGCGGCGTGCCGTCATGGCGGAAAGCCTCCAGGCGGTAAGTCCGCTTCGACGGCGACCATGCGTAGCCGACCGGATCGGTGCCGCCCGCCCCGACCCGGATTACCACATCGTACTCGCCGTCGCCGTCGAGATCGCCGAACCCGGCTTTGTCGGGTCGCGCTTCGGATTCGGAAATACGGTACGACCGATAGGGATTGCCTCGATTCGGCGCAAGCACCGCGGCCTCGCCGGAAATTCCGGAAAAACCGGCGGCGGGGCGGACGGTGTAGCGCTTGGCCCCGCCCGGCGCGCAGTCGGTGAAATCAGTAGTCTGGCGGAGCGGCCGGTCATTGACCTTGGTCTCCTTGCCGTCGATCATCCGGAAGAGGTCAAAGGCGACATCCCCGGGGTCTTCGGCCAGGAGCCGCCAGGAGAGATAGACGCCCTCCCCGACCTTCAGCGCGACCAGCGAACGTCCGAGTTTCTCGCGCCCCGGAACACCCGCCCCGCCCTCGACCGGGGTGTAGGCTTTGAGTGCGACCGGCGCGACTGGAACCGGCGTTTCGCCGCGGCCGGCCAATTTGATTTTCAGATCGTCGAGTTCGAAGTCGATCGCTCCGTATCCATGAATCCTGAGCAGCATCCGGTCGGCCCCCGCCGGAACGACAAAGGTCTGCGAGTAACGCGTCCACTCCGGCGATATGTCGCGGAGCCAGAGCGTCCGGGTGTCGTGGGAAAGACCTTTGCCGTCGCCATAGGGCAGCAGTTGCAAATTGAAATCGACCGGTTTGCCGCCGCGGTTCCGGATCATAAGCGCGCAAGTATATCTCTCGCCCGGAGAAACCGCAAAAGCGGCGTTATCAACGATCCATGACGCCCGTTCGGCATTGCGAAAACGTCCGGCGTATTTGCCGCCATGGGGAAGATCGCCCGAAGGCTCGATCCGTCCGTCGGTGTTTTTGGCCATCACCCGGAACGAAGTCCAACCGGGTAATTTGCCATCCTCGACGGTCTCGAAATCACCGTTGAGCGCGAGAAGATCGCCCGGAGCGGCGGCAGCGGTCACGGCGACGGCACAGCAAAATCCGGCAAAAAAGAGTTTTCTCATCATCTCACCACTGTTTCCAACGCCGGACATTGCCGGTGACGGGTTCATCCTTGGGCCAGATCCCGGTGGCGGCGCTGAGGCCGAAACCACCTGCTTTCAAAGTCTCGACATGGCCGTCGGCAAATGACAAGGGAAAGAGGAGATTGTGTCTTTCGAGCGGCAGGTAGTTTGGGGCGATGGTGTAGTTGTCGGAAAAATTGATATTGGAGGAATCAACGCTGACAAAGAGATAGGCCGGACGCCGGATCATACTCTCCTTGACCCGGACGGTACTGCTCTCCATCGCACCGGAGGCTCCGACCCGGCCCCAATGATAAGCGTAACCATAGGAGCAACCATCCGGGTTGTTCTCGTCCGAAGCCGCTTCGGAGGTGATGCGCCGCCGTTTGTCGGAGGGGCAGATCAGGTATTTCGGATCCTTGCCGTACATTTTTTTGTCAACGCCCTGCGGTTTGCCACCGTAGAGATAGTCGATGATCATGTTCCAGTAAAAGACATTGTAGATGCCTTTGTCATACTGAGGCACCCGCCAGCCGTCGGCGTCGCCGCCGTAGAGCAACATGAAGCTGCCGATCGATTTGTGATTGTTGACGCAGCTGACGAGCCGGGCTTTTTCGCGCGCCCGATTGAGCGCGGGCAACAGCATCGCCGCAAGGATCGCAATGATTGCGATTACCACCAAAAGCTCGATCAGAGTAAAACAACGTAGCCTCATTTCCTCATTCCTTTCTGTTTCAGATATGCTGGACGGATTCACCGATGGCGCTCGTTGCCCGATATTTGATTCGACGTTTAATCAAGAGGATCAAAAAAACTCACGGATCGACCGTTTGCCAGGCCAGATTGCGGACGGCTTTCAGCTGAACGATCTGGTGGAAAGGACCGGTGCGGAACACTTCGGTCGCCAGCAATTCGATCATTTCGGCCTCATTTATGATCACCGAAGTCAGCGGAAAAGCATTGCGGCGAAAGGCGTTGCTGTAATTTACCCCGAACAGTGCCAAATCCCGGCCGATCCGACGCCCATGCTCGACCGCGCAACGGACGGCACCGAGCAGCCCCGAGGCGGAGTTGAGAAAAATCGCCTTCGTGTCTGGAAAATCGCGCAAGATTTCCGCAGTTTTTCGATAGGCGGTGAAATAGACGTTGTCAAAGTAATCCGGATCGGCAAGCGATTCGGAAAAATAGACCAGATGCCGCCGCTCGATTTCGGCGAACGGCATTTCCGGAAAGAGGGCCTGGATCGCCCGCAAGCGGTTGTTGCCGGGACCGGATGTGGTGACCATCTTGAAGGTCGCCCGTTCCTCCGGCGTCAGACCGCGCCAGATTTCGGCGAGGGCATCGTTCATCGATATGGTAATCATCCGTTTGGTGTGCCCCATATATTGAATATAGGTGCAGTCGTGCTTCTCGAGCAAAGCCTCGATTTGTGGCCGGGCGACCGGTTCGCCCATCAGCACGAAGTGGCGGACGCCGCGCGAGATCAACTCTTTACACATCCTAAGGTCGGTCTCGACCTCGCCGCAACAGGTGGAGTGAAAACAGCTGTACTGCTGGTGATTGAAGCGCTCGACCAGCGCCATCAGAATCCGGTTGAGGTGTTCTTCGGCATTGATCATCGGCCAGGCGGCGACAATGCCGATGGTCCGGCTCGGCGCGCCGCGCATCACCTTGGCGCTGGCGCTCGGAATATAGCCGAGCTCGTCGGCGGCGGCGAGAATCTTTTTGCGCGTTTCCTCCGAGACCCGGCAGTTCGCAGTCCGCCCGTTGAGGACGGCGGAGACCGCCGGATTGGAAACTCCGACTTGGCGGGCAATGTCTTTGATGGTCGGCGGCATCGGCGTGACTCCATTTCTTGATTTGACGTCTAATCGCTTTCCATATTATAGGCCAAATTACTGACGTTGTCAATAGTCGGAAACAAAATTTTTCGTTTTTTTCATGATCCTGTGGGGCGCTCAAACCGACGACCGGGCTCCGTCCGCAGCGCCGTCCGGGAGTTTTTTTCAAAAATAGCCTACTGTAAAAGTAATGTATATTAGTAAACGCTCCACCTCAAGCTCAGCTGGCGCCCCATAAAAAAAGATAAAAAAGGTAGATTTTTTGATTCCAAGCCTTGCAAAACAGTATTCTTGGCATATATTAAAGAGAACCAAATTAGTCGAGATTACTTTAAAACAAGTCGACCCGGAACGGAATCGACGGGACGGCCGGAACGCGGATGGACCGCGATGCCGGAGACGCTGGAATCGGAAACGACGGATTTCGGATGAAAGGATGTGAGTGATGTGTAAATGGAAGAATCATGCCGGAATGAACGTCGTTCGAATGCGGTGCGGCCGCGCCTGAATGACGGCACGGCACCCAAAATCCAATCGCGGGGCGGGAAACCGCCCCTTCATGCCATCAATGTTGACTCCGGAGAAATTTCCCATATGAAAATTTTCAATCAAAAACTGATACGACCCGCTCTTTTCGGCGCGCTCCTCGGCGCGGGGGCTTTGACCTCCGCCGCCGCGAACGTCGAACTCCTCAATGTCTCCTACGACCCCACCCGCGAACTCTATCGCGCCTACAACGAGGAGTTCCGCAAATACTGGAAGGAAAAAACCGGCGACGACGTGGTCGTCAAGCAGTCCCACGGCGGCTCCGGCAAGCAGGCCCGCGCGGTGATCGACGGGGTCGCCGCCGACGTGGTGACGCTGGCGCTGGCCTACGACATCGACGCCGTCACCTTCACCGGCAAAAAGCTGATCGCCAAAAACTGGCAGCAGCGGCTCCCCGACAACAGCGCCCCCTACACCTCGACCATCGTCTTTCTGGTGCGCAAGGGCAATCCCAAGAACATCAAAAGCTGGGAAGACCTGATCAAACCCGGCGTCGAAGTGATCACCCCAAATCCCAAAACCTCCGGCGGAGCCCGCTGGAACCACCTCGCCGCCTACGGCTACATCCTGCGGCGCGAGCTCGGCGACCTCGCCAAGGTGCGCGATCCCAAATACGCCGACGAAGTCAAAGCCGCCGACGCCAAAGCCCGCGCTTATCTCACCGAACTGTACCGCCACGTCCCGGTGCTCGACTCCGGCGCGCGGGGCGCCACCACCACCTTTGTCCAGCGCAAGATCGGCGACGTGCTGCTGGCGTGGGAAAACGAAGCGATCCTCTCGGTCCAGGAACTCGGCCCCGACGCCTTTGACATCGTGGCGCCGCCGGTTTCGATCCTGACCGAGCCCCCGGTGGCGGTGGTCGACGCCAACGTCGACAAGCACGGCACCCGCCGAATCGCCGAGGCATATTTGCGGCATCTCTACAGCCCGGCGGCGCAGAAATTGATCGCCGCCTACGGTTACCGTCCGCGCCATCCCGAATACGCCGACCCCGGGGATCTCGCCAAGTTCCCCCCGGTGACGCTGATCAAACTCACCGATCTCGAGCCCGACTGGATCAGCGCCCAGAAGCGCCATTTCAGCGACGGCGCGATTTTCGACCAGATCTATCAGGGCAAGTAACGACGACCCCAAGAGCTGATTGAAAAAGTCATTTGGAGTCGATCCGAAAGAGGATGTTTTTCCGCATTGCCGGGTAGATTGAGGGGCATACCCGAAGCGGTATGTCCCGAAAACGCTCCCGACGAGGCGGAGAAACAGACCTGTCGGGCGATCCGAAGGACTTTTGAAATCAGCTCCCAAACGAAGGAGCACGACGCCATGAAAAACCAGACGAAAAAACACCGGCTGCTGCCGGGTTTCAGGCCGACCCTCGGCTTGACGCTGTTTTATCTCTCGCTGGTCGTGCTGCTTCCCCTGAGCACACTGGTGGTCAACAGCGCGCTGATCGGCTTTGAGGATACCCCGCTTTATGAAATCCGGAACGGTCAAAAGACTGGCGCGATCCGCACCTTTGCCGAGGGCGGCGCCGCCGAATTCGCGGTGGCCGCGGCCGGGGCCGATCTCGCCGCGCCGCAAGTCGCGGTGAGCCTCTTCGGCGAAAACAAAACCGTCCCGGCAAGCCAGGTCGAATACCAGGCCCTACCCGCCGCGGCGCGCGGGTGGTTCGGAGTCAAGACCGGCATCCCCAAGTTCTGGCGCATCGCCACCTCGGAACGGGTGCTGGCGTCGTTCAAAATCACTTTCGGCAGCGCGCTCTTGGCGGCGCTGGCCAACCTCTTCCTCGGCGGGGTGGTGGCCTATGCGCTGGTGCGGATCAAGCTCCCCTGCCGCCGGGTGATCGACGCGGTGATCGACCTCCCCTTTGCGATGCCGACCGCGATCTGCGGGATTGCGATGGCGACGATGTACGCGCCGCAGGGGCCGGTCGGCGCAATCGCGGCGAAGTTCGGGCTCAAAATCGCCTTTACCCCGCTCGGCATCACGCTGGCTTTGATCTTCATCGGAATGCCCTTTGTGGTGCGTTCGCTCCAGCCGGCGCTGGAGGATCTCGGGTATGAACTCGAGGATGCAGCGATGAGCCTCGGTGCGTCGCGCTTCCTCGCCTGGCGCAAGGTGATCATCCCGACCCTCGCGCCGGCGCTCCTCACCGGATTCACGCTGGCCTTTGCCCGCGGGCTCGGCGAGTACGGCACGGTGATCTTCATCGCCGGCAACACCCCGATGAAGACCGAGATCACCTCGCTCCTGATCGTCACCAAGCTCGAACAATTCGACTACGCCGGGGCGACGGTGATTGCGATCACCATGCTGACGATTTCGCTGCTGCTGATCTTCGGCATCAACTGGTTCTTCAACCGGCGGCACCAGGAAAGGACTTGAACATGAACCATCAAATCCGCCAAAAAACGACGCTGTTCAACCTTGCGGTAGGCGCGGCGGCGATCGCGATCGTCGCGCTGTTCCTGGTGTTTCCGCTCGGCTTGATCGTCAAGGAGGCCTTCGGCAAAGGCTTCAAAGTCTGGTTCGAGAGCGTCAGTGCGAGCGACACCCTCGCCGCGGTCAAGCTGACGCTCCTGGTCACCGCGATCGTGGTGCCGCTCAACACTGTGTTCGGGGTGGTCATGGCGTGGGCGCTGGCCAGGTTTGAGTTCCGCGGCCGCACTTTGATCATCGCCTTGCTCGACCTCCCGTTTGCGGTTTCGCCGATCGTGGCCGGGCTGATCTTCATTCTGCTCCTCGGCCCGCGCAACGGCTGGCTGGGGCCGTGGCTCGACGAACACGGCATCCGGCTGGTGTTCTCCACCGCCGGGATCGTGATTGCGACGCTCTTTGTGACCTTCCCCTTCGTCGCCCGTGAGCTGATTCCGCTGATGCGCGAACAGGGATCGGAGGAGGAACAGGCGGCGCTGTCGCTCGGCGCGAGCGGCTGGCGGATGTTCTTCCGGGTCACCTTGCCCAACCTCAAGTGGGGGTTGCTCTACGGGGTGATTTTGTGCACCGCCCGCAGCGTCGGCGAGTTCGGCGCGGTGTCGGTGGTCTCGGGGCACATCCGGGGCGAAACCAATACGCTGCCGCTGCATGTGGAGATTCTCTACAACGAATACAGTTTTACCGCCGCCTTTGCCGCGGCGAGCCTCTTGAGCCTGGTGGCGGTGCTGACCATCGCCGTCAAGAGCATTCTCGAGTACCGGATCAATCAGGGGAGGACCGCCGAATGAGCATTGAAATCAAACATATCAGCAAGACCTTCGGCCGCTTCCAGGCGCTGAAAGACGTCAGCATCGAAATCCCGACCGGGAAACTGGTCGCCATCCTCGGACCCTCGGGCTGCGGCAAAACCACGCTGCTGCGGATCGTGGCCGGGCTGGAAACCCCGGATCACGCCGCAAACTCGGACATCGTCTTCGACGGAATTTCGGCGATCGACAGCCCGGTCAACCGGCGGCAGGTGGGATTCGTTTTTCAGCACTACGCGCTCTTCCGCCAGATGACGGTGTTTGAAAACGTCGCCTTCGGCTTGCGGATCAAGCCGCGGCGGGAGCGGCCGTCCGAAGCGGAAATCCGCCGGAGCGTCACCGAGCTCCTCGAGCTGGTCCAGCTCGCGCAACTCGGCAGCCGCTATCCCGACCAGCTCTCCGGCGGGCAGCGGCAGCGGGTGGCGCTGGCTCGGGCGCTGGCGATCCGGCCGCGGGTGCTGCTGCTCGACGAGCCCTTCGGCGCGCTCGACGCCCAGGTGCGGGCCTCGCTGCGGCGCTGGCTGCGGCAGCTGCACGACACCATCAACGTCACCAGCATTTTCGTCACCCACGATCAAGAGGAGGCGCTCGAAGTCGCCGACGAGGTGGTGGTGATGAACAAAGGCGTGATCGAGCAGTCCGGCGGGGCCAACGAGGTCTTCCGCCACCCCAAAACCGAATTCGTGATGAACTTCCTCGGCGAAGTCAATATTTTCCACGGCCGGTTCGAGGCCGACAAAGCGGTCTTCGGCCCCGGCCTCGGCAGCGCCGCCGATGCCAAGATGCTGGTGCGGCCGCACGACTTCGAGCTCCGTACCCGGGCCACGTCGGGCGGCATTCCGGCCGAGGTGATCCGCATCCTGACCGCCGGCCCGATCGTCAAAATCGAGCTGGTCGACCAGCAGAAACAGACCTTGTACGTGCATCTGTCGCACCACCAGTTCGCGGCCGATCCGGTCAGGGTGCTGGACAAGGTGTATCTGCTGCCGAAGTCATCGCGGATTTTCCGCAATGGCGAAGATTGGAATGGCGATTATATTATCTGAAGGAGGACTCTGTTATGGCTGAAAATACGGTTACCGTACTCAAATTTTTCCGTCCCGACTGCGCCCCCTGCCGGATGCTGGCGAAGCTCCTCGAGGGAGTCGAAGCCGAACTCCCGGCGGGGGTCGAATACCGCGAAATCAACGCCGACGCCGACCCCGCAAGTTGCGCCGAGTTCGGCGTCCGGAGCGTCCCGGCGATTCTCTTTGTGGTCAACGGCGAAGCGATCCGCCACCTCAACGGGGTCTTCGCCCGGGATAAATTCCGCCGCACCCTGGCGGAAGTGATTGCAGAAGTCCAATAATCTCATATAGGAGCAAGACCATCATGGCCGATCTCGAACTCAAAGCATTGCAAGCTGAACTCGAAGGCAAAAACACCCGCCAGGTGCTGAAACGGATTGCCGAACTCTTCGGCCGCGACGCGGTCTTCGCCTCCTCGCTGGGGGCGGAGGACCAGGTGCTGACCGACCTCATCGTGCGCGACAAGCTCAACATCCCGATCATCACCCTCGACACCGGCAGACTTTTTGAGGAGACGCTCGACTTGATCGCCGCCACCGAAGCGCATTACGGGATCAAAATCGAAGTCTATACCCCCGACACCGCGGAGCTGGAGGCGCTGGTCAATACCCATGGCGTCAACTGCTTCCGGAAATCGCTCGAACTCCGCAAAAAGTGCTGCGCGGTGCGCAAGATCGCTCCGCTCAAACGGGCGCTGGCGGGCAAGAAGCTCTGGATCTGCGGCCTCCGCCGCGACCAGTCGGTGACCCGCGCCGAAATCGAACTCCTCGAGGACGATCCGGCCAACGGCCTCTGGCGGCTCAACCCGCTGGCCGACTGGAGCGAGGAACGGGTCTGGGATTACATCAAGGCCCGCGAAGTGCCCTACAATGTGCTCCACGACCGCGGCTTCCCCAGCATCGGCTGTGCGAGTTGCACCCGGGCGGTCAAGCGCACCGAGGACGTCCGCGCCGGCCGCTGGTACTGGGAACGGCCCGAGCACCGCGAATGCGGACTCCATGTCCACTGAAAAAAAGAAAGGATTGATCAATATGTCCGAATCATATAACTTGAGTCAGTTGCGCCAGCTGGAGGCGGAGAGCATCCAGATTTTCCGCGATGCGGTCGGCCAGTTCGAGCGCCCGATCCTGCTGTATTCGATCGGCAAGGACTCGGGAGTGCTGGTGCACCTCGCCAAAAAGGCCTTTTATCCGGGCCGACTGCCGTTCAAAGTGCTGCATATCGACTCGACCTGGAAATTCCGCGAGATGATCGAGTTCCGCGACCGTTTCTGCCGGGAAAACGGCCTCGAACTGATCGTCCACTCCAATCCCGAGGGCAAGGCCGCCGGGGTCAATCCCTTTGACTACGGCAGCCGCAAGTACACCGACATCATGAAAACCCAGGCGCTGCTGCAGGCGCTGCGGGCGGGGCGTTACGACGTCGCCTTTGGCGGAGCCCGGCGCGACGAGGAGAAATCGCGGGCCAAGGAGCGGATTTTCTCGTTCCGCGACAGCTTCCAGCAGTGGGATCCCAAAAATCAGCGGCCGGAATTGTGGGACCTCTACAATGGCCGCATCAACCCCGGCGAGAGCGTCCGCTGCTTCCCGCTCTCGAACTGGACCGAAACCGACATCTGGCAGTACATCCGGCTTGAGAAGATTCCGATCGTGAGCTTGTATTACGCCAAGCTCCGCCCGGTGGTCGAGCGCGACGGCTCGCTGATCATGGTCGACGACGAACGGATGCGCCTCCATCCCGGCGAAAAGCCGGAAATGCGGATGGTCCGCTTCCGCACCCTCGGCTGCTATCCCCTGACCGGCGCGATCGAATCGACCGCCGCCACCATCGAGGAGATCGTCGCCGAAATGCTCCAGACCACGCTCAGTGAACGCTCGACCCGGGTGATCGACCACGACGGCGACTCGTCGATGGAACAGAAAAAGAGAGAGGGGTACTTCTGATGATCGATATCAAATCATATCTGGATGCGCACGAAAAGAAAAGTTTGCTCCGTTTCCTGACCTGCGGGTCGGTCGACGACGGCAAATCGACGCTGATCGGGCGTTTGCTCTACGACAGCAAACTGATCTTTGAGGACCAGCTTGCCGCGCTCAAAAAGGACAGCGACAAAAACGGCACCACCGGCGCCGGCGAAATCGATTACGCGCTGCTGCTCGACGGGCTCAAGGCCGAACGCGAACAGGGGATCACCATCGACGTCGCCTACCGCTACTTTGCCACCCCCAAACGCAAGTTCATCATCGCCGACTGCCCCGGCCACGAGCAGTACACCCGCAACATGGCCACCGGGGCTTCGACCGCCGACCTCGCGATCATCCTGATCGACGCGCGCTACGGGGTGATCACCCAGACCCGGCGGCACTCGTTCATCGTATCTCTCCTCGGCATCCGCAACGTGGTGGTGGCGGTCAACAAAATGGACCTGGTGGACTACTCGGAAGCGCGCTTCAATGAGATCAAGCGCGATTACCTCGCCTTTGCCGCCGGGCTCGACATTCCCAATCTCCACGTGATGCCGCTCTCGGCGCTCAAGGGGACCAACGTGGTCGAAAAATCCGACCTGACCCCCTACTACGACGGGCCGCCGCTCCTGGAATATTTGGAAACGGTGGACATCGGCAACGAGCGCAATCTCGAGGATTTCCGTTTCAACGTCCAGTACGTGATCCGTCCCGACCTCGATTTTCGCGGCTTCGCCGGGACGGTGGGGTCGGGGGTGGTCCGGCCGGGCGACGAGATCGTCGCACTGCCGTCGGGCAAAAGGAGCCGGGTCGAAGCGATCGTGACCTCGGAGGGCAAGCTCGACTACGCCTTTGCCGGGCAGGCGGTGACGCTGACGCTGGAGGACGAAATCGACGTCAGCCGCGGCGACTGGCTGGTGCATGCCGCCAACCCTCCGCAGGAGTCGGCGGCGATCCGCGCCAACCTGATCTGGATGACCCAGGACGAGCTGAAGCCGGGCAAGATTTATCTGATCCGCCACGGCGCCAACTTCATCAAGGGCCGGGTCCGCGAAATCACCCGCAAGATCGACGTCAACACCCTCGAGCGGAGCGACGCCGACCACCTCGCCTTGAACGAAATCGCCGAAGCGGTGATCGAGATCACGCTCCCGCTGTTCTTTGACCCCTACCGCAAGAACCGTTCGACCGGGCGCTTCATCGTGGTCGATCCGATCAGCAACGCCACCGCGGGGGCGGGAATGATCATCGGCGCGGAAGCAAGCAGCGCGGCGAAACTCCCCTCGCGGCTTGATCCCGGCCTCAGCAACGGTTTGGTTTCGCCGAAACAGCGGGCGGGAGCCCAGCGCCATCGCGGCGGCATCGTCGCGATCGCGGGCCCGGACAGTCCGGCGCTGGCGGCGGCATTGGAGGAGAAATTGTTCGCCCTCCATGTCGGGAGTTACAGCCTGAGCCCCGCCGAAGGGGTCGCCGACCGTGAAAAATATCTCGCAAAAATCGCTGAAACCGCGAGATTTTTCGCCGATGCGGGTGTACTTTTTGTCACCGGCGTGGCGGCCGGAGAGGCGGCGCGCTTCGCCGGGCCCGGCACCGTGACGGTCGCCGTCCGCGACGCCGACATCGCCGCCGACCTGACGCTGGCGGCCCGCGCCGGAACCGAAGAGCAGCTCGAAACGATCGTCAATTTCCTGATCGAGAAAGCGTATTTGCCGAATTATCATGCGTGGAGTTACTCCATCTGAGTGCAACGCACTGCCGTCCGCCGTCCGCGGCGGGCGGCGGCGTTCGTCTTTTACCTTGATCGAGCTTCTGGTGGTAATCGCGATCATCGCGGTGCTGGCCGGGCTTCTCGCCCCCGCCCTGGCGGCGGCGCGGGCGCGGGCGGCGGCGGCACGCTGCTCCGGCAATCTCCGCCAGCTCGGCGCGGCCAACGCGCTCTATGCGCTCGACCACGGCGACTATTTCGCGCCGTACGCACAGAAGTCGGGCCATACCGCGAGCGGTTACAACTATCCCCTCTGGTGGGGATTTCAAACCGGCGCGGACCAGGTTGACTTCAACCGCGGCGGGTATCTGTCGACCTACCTCGGCAATTCGCGCCGGGTGCTGGTCTGCGAATTCCCCGGCGTCGAAATCAACTTCATGACCGGCGACGGCGGCGGCTACGGCTACAACGCCAACGGCGTCGGCGGCAATGGCTACCTCAAAATGGGCCCGGCCAAGCCGAAAAGCGCGACCGACAAGAGCGAATTCGGCAAACCGGTCAAGCTCTCCGACATCCGTCACCCGGCGCGCCTCCTGATGTTCGGCGACACCGTCAACGCGGGCGGCATGGGGACGGCTCCGGCGAAGCTCCGGGCGATCGACCGGATCTACGGCCCCGACTCCTTTGCCTATCTCCACTTCCGCCATCAGGGGCGAGCGATGCTCGGCTGGAGCGACGGCCGGGTCGAGCCCGGAATTTGCCTCCGCCCGGCGTGGTCGGAGAAGTATTCGCTCGGTTTGCTCGACCGCAGCCATGTGGGATTCCTCCATCCAGCCGAGAGCGGCCTCGCGCTCGATCACACCTTTTACGACCCCCGGGGCCGGGCCAATCCGCTGGCGGAGGGTTCATGAAACGCCTGCTTTGGCTCACCGCAACCTTGCTGACCATCGCCCTGGCCGGGGCGGAGATCGTCGTCCGCGATCCCGACGGAAGCGAAGTCCGCTTGCCGGAGAAACCGCAGCGGGTGGTGATCGGCTATCTGTCGCTCGCCCCGCTCTGGGAACTTGCGGGCGGCCGCGCGGCGGGGGTGATCGACACCAAGGACCGCTCCGCCCTCCCGGCGTCGATGCGCGACCTCCCCAAAATCGGCACCGGGATGATGCCCAATACCGAGAAAATCGCTTCGCTCAACCCCGATCTGGTGATCCTCTCGGCCAAGATCGAGCGTCATCGCGCCGCGGCGCGGCAGCTGCGCTCGATCGGGATTGCGACCGCGCTGGTCGATTACCGCAACTATCAGGATTACCTCGCGGTGCTTGCGCTCTTCGCCCGGCTCAACGGCACGACTTCCGACCGCCTCCCGGCGGCCCGCGAAGCCGCCGATCGGGTTGACGCGATCATCGCCCAAACCGCCGCTCTCACCGGGCCGCGGGTCGCGGTGATCTTCGTCGCCGCCTCCGGCTTCCAGCTCGAATCGGAGCACTCCAACACCGGCAATATGGTCAAACTCCTCGGGGGCCGGAACATCGTCCCGGCGACCGAAGCGGTGCGCGTCCCCTTCAGCTACGAGCGTTTCCTGCTTGAAAACCCGGATGTCATATTGCTCGTCCCGATGGGGGAAAGCGCCGCGCTGGAAGCGAAGTTCCGCCGCGAGCTCGCCGAACAACCGGCGTGGCGGGAGTTGCGGGCGGCGAAGAGCGGCCGGGTGCATTTCCTCGACCCCGGACTGTTCCTCTTCATGCCGGGGCCGGAGTATCCGGCGGCGTTCGCAAAACTCG
>CAZRFG010000016.1:0-22072 GCA_964599205.1 uncultured Victivallaceae bacterium | reverse complement strand
TCCATCTCCCGGTAGATCAAACGCCCCGGCACCACCTCCCGGTAATGCGCGTGCTTCAACACCGTCAGCGTTTCGTCAACGAAAGCCTTCTGACGCAAATGGAAACTCCCCACCAGATACAACGACTTCACCTGACTCGCCAGATAGTGCCGTTTGAACGGGGTTACCCGCGCCACATAAATCGCGTCGAACTTCTTTTCGATCTCGGCCAGCGGATATTTGCGCTCGTCGAGAAACGCGTTCTGATGACAAAAAAACACCCGCAGCCCGAGCGCACTCAACTTCTCCACCTCCACCGGACTGTTGGCCAGAATGGTCACCGCAAGCTGCGGCCGCTCGGCGGCGATCGCCTTGAGCTTCTCCGCAAACGGCTGCGCCGTCGCGTCGGTCTCATGCTGCCAGCCGAGCTGGAGGAACAAAAAGGACGGCCGGTCCGCCGGAATGTGCCCTCTGAAACGCTCCCAGTTGGAGGTGAAATCGGTGTCGTAGGCGAAAAAGATCAGCGGCCGCCGGCTCAGCACATGGCACGGCAGGTAGCCGCCGAGGAACTTCTCGCGGATCAACTTTTTGAGACCGCTCATTTGGTTTCGGCAGGTTTCTCGATCTTCGGGGTGGGCAGCTTTTCAATCGCCTTTTCGATTTTCTGCACCGGCGGGATTTTTTCCGTCGGGTTGTCAACCGGCTTCAGGAGCGGCAGTTTGTCGAGCGGCTTTTCCACCTTCGGGGCCGGCGCTTTGGCGTCGGCGGCCGCGGGCTTGACCGCGGCATCCGCCGGTTTGGCGCTCTTGGCATCGGCGGCGGGTTTTTCCCCGGCGTCCTTTTCGGCAGCTTTGTCGCTTTCGATTTTCTGCTGGGTGCTGACCAGCGGTTTGGTGGTGCGATTGAGGACGTCGACCTCATCCTGGGTCATCGGCTCAAGCTTGAGATAGATGTTGTTTTCCTCCAGCTCCCAGGCGCCGTTGGTCATCAAGCCGATCAGCGGGAACAGCAGAATGCCGCCCCAGGCGTCGATCTTGCCGGTGTCGTTCAAATGATAGTCCACCACGTAAAGCCGGGTCCGGTAGTACGGTTTGTAAGCGGTGATCAGCACTTCCCGGCTCGGCGTGACTTCGACAAACTGCGGCGAACTCGACGGATATTCAATGCCGTTCACAATCAGCCGGGTGTCCGGCGGATCGGTGGTCACGGAGATGATCTGGCGGCCTTTGTTGAAGATCGAACAGCCGCAGAGCAGCCCGAGCCCGGCGGCGACCAGCAGAGTGGTGAAGCGATGCATATTCATTTCTCCCGATGATTGGTGTGCTTTTTTATGATTTCCCATCCTCCGGCGAGAATGAGACTCAACAGCGAAACCGCCAGCGCCAGCTTCTGCGCCCCGGTGTTGCGGTAGACAATCCGGATGTCGTCGCCGTCGTAGTCGTCGGGGATCACCAGATTGAATTTGCGATCCGAGAAGTCGAGCGCAAAGGCCTGACCGTCCTCGACCGATTCGGCACGGTAGCCGAAATAAGGCGTCAGCGGAAGTTCCAGTTTGCCGCCTTTGCGGATCTCGTCGATGTCGACCACCAACACCCCGTAGCGCGGCCGCTTGAGCTCAATCGAGCCGATTTGCAAACCGTCTTTGGCGACCGGCGGCGGAGCGTCGGGGAGATCGGTCAGTTTCACCCCCTGCTGCAGATAGTGCTGGCCGCTCGCGCCGGAGCGCTGGGTCATCGCGGCGTCGAAGTTGCGGATGATCTGCTTTTCGTGAATTTTGGCGGCATAGGTGTAGGCGGTGTTGATTCCCCACGGGAAGCCGCAGCCGAGGATCAGGATCCAGGTCCAGCGGAAGCGTCCGCCGATGCCGTCCTCGACGATTTTGCCGGCGAGGAGGCCGCCGGAGAGCGCCAGAAACGCGGTGGCGGGCAGGTAGCAGCGCCACGGGAACTGGATCGACGAGAGCGAGCGCATCATCCCCTCCCACGGTAGGAAGTTTGTGGCCGAAAGCAGGAAAGCGAAACCCGCGATCATCGCCGCGTCGCGGAAGCGTTCGGCGGGCTCTTGCGAAAGTTTGACCCGGAAACGCTGGAACGCCACCGCGAGGAAGATGATTCCGATCCCCGGGGGAATCCAGTATTCGAGCTTCATGTAGGGGAGTTCCAGGAAGAGCCGGGTCAGCGGCACCGCCGAGAGATGCACCGGCGACTCCATGGTCTGCCCGGTAAGGTTGAACTTGAGGTGGGCCAGCTGCTCGAACATCGGGATGAAGGCAAAAGCGGCCAGGCCGGTCGCCAGCGCCCCGGCGAGGCCCACCCAGAACAGCCGCCGCCAGTCATGGAGCAGCCGCGGGAAGGCGAAAACGAAGAAGAGCGCGGTGCCGATGGTCATCAGTACAAAGGTGATTGAGTGGGCATAGAACAAACCGGCGAAACCGAACGCGAGCGGCATGAAATTTGATGCTTTGCCGTAGAGCACGTTGTATATCCCGAGGAGAATCCACGGCACGAAGACGAACGCGGTCACTTCGCCGATGGCGGCGCGGTTGAAGACGTCGGTGGCGAAATAACTGCTCCAGACATACAGCAGCGCCGCGGCGAAACCGGCGAAGCCGCTTTTGCCCCCGATCTTCCAGCCGGCGAAGAACATCGACCAGCCGGCGGCGAGGCCGCAACCGAGCAGAAAGAGCTTGTAGGACGTCACCAGCGGCACGCCGCAGGCGGTCAGCGCCGCCGGGAAATACACCGTCAAGTCGGAGTAGAAGAACCCGACCCCGTAGCCCATCTGGTGCACCGCGTCGTAATTGATCCAGGTCGGAAAAATGCCGTTGCGAAGCGATGCCGCCACTCCGGCGATTCGCGAGAGGTGAAACCCGATGTCGTGTCCGGACGGAATCCCGGGATAGAGCAGCGCCGCAAAGCCGCCGAGGAGCAGCACGGTCAGCAGAACGAAGTAGAACCGGACCGCGATGCATTTGCCGTAGAGCCGGTTCCAAAGTTTTTCGAAGGGCGTCAGGAGGTCAGTTTTCATCGCCTTCGCTCCGCAGCCGCTGTTCGATCTGGAAGCGCGGCCGGTGCTTGACTTCCAGATAGGTTTTGGCGATGTATTCGCCGATCACCCCGATCGCCAGCAGCTGGATGCCGCCGAGGAACAGCACCACCGCCATCAGCGACGTCCAGCCGTCGACGGTGTGGCCGAAGAATTTGACGTAGAAAATCCGCACCATCATCAATGCGCAGACCAGCAGCGCCACCGCCCCCATCGCGCTGATCAGCCGGATCGGCCGGGTGCTGAACGAGGTGATTCCGTCCCAGGCCAGCAGCAACATTTTGGTCAGCGGATAGTGGGTCGGCCGGTCCGCTTTTTTGCGCTTGTAGAGCACGATCGACTGGCGGTAGCCGAGCAGAGGCACCAGTCCGCGCAAGTACAAATTGACTTCGCCGTAAGCCGAGAGCGCCTCGATCGCGCGGCGGCTCATCAGCCGGAAGTCGGCGTGGTTGAAGACGGTTTTGACCCCCATCACCGACAGCAACCGGTAGAAGCTCTCGGCGGAGAAGCGCTTGAAGAACGAGTCGCTGCTGCGGTCGGAGCGGACGCCGTAGACGATGTCGCAGCCGGCGAGGTATTCGCGCATGAATTGATCCAGCACGTCGATGTCGTCCTGCAAATCGGCGTCAAGCGAAATGATCGCGTCGGCCTCTTTGCCGGCGGCGAGAAGCCCCGACAGCAGCGCGTTCTGGTGGCCCCGGTTGGCGGCCAGTTTGAGGCCGGAGACCTCGGCCGGATGATCGGCGTGGAGTTTGGCGATGATCTCCCAGGTGCGGTCCTTGGAGCCGTCGTCGACGAAGAGGATGAAGCTCCCCGCGCCGGCCAGATGGGACTCCCGCAGCGAAGCGAGTTTGGCGAGCAGCTGGGAGGCCGAGTTTTCGAGGATCGACTCTTCGTTGTAACACGGTACGACGAGGCACAATTTGTCGGGTTGTTTTTGCATCTTTTTCAATTCCATTTTCGCCACAGGCGGAAAAAACGTTCCCGTTCATCCGCATTGCGGAAGGAACGGACCAGCAGCGGCAACAGCTTTTGCCGCGGATGCGCCGCCAGCGGACGGAGTTGCCGGAGCCGCGGGTAATAAAGTATTCCAAGAACGATATTTTTCAAGATCCGTACCGGACTTTCTCCGGGGCAGACGGGGAGCATGGCGGCGGCCGTTGCCGCATCGGTCGAAGCCGGCACGGTGCAATGGTTGACCCGTGCGACGAATGATTTCAAGGTCTTCTGCCAGACCGCGATCGCCATCGCCAGTTCCCCGGCGCAATCCTCCGTTTCGGGAATTCCCGGCCGGTATTTGAATTCCAGCGCCCGCTGGTACGGCACCGCCAGCGCCTCTACGCCGCCGCCGAGCTGTTTCAGCGCCTCCAGCCGCTCCATGCCGGTCCGGCGATAGGCGTGCGAGGCGATCAGCAGCGCGTCGCCGCCGCCGAGTTCGGCTTTGCGGATGTTGCGGTTGATGAAGTCGGCGGCGTCCGGTTCGCCGGCTTTTTCCGCCGCCAGCAGCAATCCGGCGCCGCGGTTGAGCAGCAGCCGCGCCCCCTCGCTCCACGGCAATTCGCTCCATTCGAGCTTTTTGACCGGGGTGAAAACCGCTTCGTCGCCGAAAATCGTCCGGTGTCCGGCGAGCAGTTCCTGAACCATCAGCGTGGTTTCGTTCTCGACCAGCCAGCCGGGCGACGGCGCGATGAAGAAATCCACCTCGATGCCGAGCTTTTCGGCCTGGCGGTGCGACAGTCCGGCGAAGCATGCCTCCAGCGTTCCATGGTTGGCGCCAGCTGCCGGAAAGACGAAAAAATCGAGATCGTTGTACAAGCCGCCGTCCGCCGTCGCGCCGCCTTCGCCGCGGCCGTAGCCGCCGCCGAGGGTGACGCAACGCACCGTGCCGGCGACCGGACTCGCGGCGATTTCCGCGGAAAGCTCCGCCAGCGCGTCGCCGAGGCGTTTCTCCGCATCGGGATTGCGGTCAAAGGTGAAGAACTTATTGATGGTACTGTCCATGCAGCTCCAGCAGTTCCCGGATCGCTTCACGGCAGGCGTCGGCGTCGGCCGCCTTGGCCGCGGTGTTGAGTTTACGCGCCTTGGCGGTGATGTCGGTCGCCCCCATGTTGTCACAGAATCCGATCAAGGTATGGGTGATGACCCGGATGTTCTGATAATTCGGCGCGGCCTCTTCCAATTTGAGTTTGTCGCAGCACTCGTCCAGCGAGATGAAGAAATCCGCAAGATACTCATCGACTTCGGCGTCCGAGAGTTCGAAAAGTTCTTTGAGATAACTGATGACGTCCTGTTTCATGGCCTGGAAACCCCCGTTATTTTGGTTCAAGCAAAAAGATGGCTTCGTTGATGCCGGCATACGAATTGTACCGGATGCTCCGGGTGATCGACTGGAGAATCCGGATGCCGCGGCCGGAGATCGCCAGTTCATGCTCGAGGTCGGCGTGCTCGACGTACTCCTCGGTCTGCTTGGCGAAGTCCCACGGGTTGCAGCAGTCCACGCCGCGAATTTCAAAGGTGTCGTCAACCCGTCGCATCGAGAGATAAATCAGACTGTCGTTTTTGGTCAGTTTGCCGCCGTGGATGATCACGTTGTTGAGGAACTCGTGGATGCAGAGCTCGATTTTGGACTGCATTTTGAGGTCGTCGGTGACCGCCGAGAACTGGACCGCCGCCTTGTCCACCGACGGCAGCTGGGCCGGAATCACGGTTTCCATCACGCACTGCGAAGGCAGCCGCTTCTGAAAGGCGAGAATGGTGATGTCGTCGAGACGGCGGTCGTACCCGATCTGGTTCATCACCGCCAGCGCCCGGTTCGGCAGCACGATCGAATCGCTTTCCGACGAGAGGTCGGCCAGGAGCGAGTAGAACTCGTCCGGCGGGAAGGTGTTGTGATCGTCGTCCTCGGTGTCGAAGACCCCGTCGGTCATGGCGACAAAAATATCGTCGTCGGCAAAGTGAATGGTGAGGCTCTCCTCCGCCTTGTAAGCGGCATCGGCGAACCAGCCCAGGGGCGGCGAGTCGGAGACGCATTCGAGCTTGGTCGCGGTTCTTTTCGACGGCGAACAGCACAGCAGCGGGGGATGCCCGGCATTGTGCATCACCAGGGTGTTGGCGGCGAAATCCACCACCGCGATCTGGGCGGTCAAATAGGCGTTGTTGCCGATCTTTTTGCAGACGAACTGATTGAGTTTGTCGAGCATCTCGTGCGGCTGCGGCTCGGAGACGAACGAGAGCATTTTGAGATAAGTCTGGATGGTGGTCATGTACAATGCCGCCGAAATTCCGTGCCCGGCGATGTCGCCGATGAAAATGAGATATTTGGCGTCGGCGATCCGGAACACTTCAAAGACATCGCCCGAGGTCAGCAGCGACGGCGCATAAACCGCCCCGGCGGCGATCTGCCCGTCGGCGACGCACCACGGCGGCAGCAGCAGTTTCTGGAGGTTGCCGGCGATCTGGAGCTCTTCCTCAAGTTTGCGGCTCCGCAGTTTGTCGAGCTGGCGGGCGCGGTGGGCGCTGGTGACTTCGCTGATCTTCTGGATCAGGACTTTTTTGTCGGTCAGTTTGTTGAGGTAAAAGGTATGCGGATCCCAGGCGATCTGGTTGAGCATGGTCATGCTGCCGTCGTCGATCATCGAGGTGAAGAAAATGATCGGGCGCTCTTTGTCGATTTCGCGGATCAATTTACGCAGTTCAAAGCCGGAAATCCCCGGCATCAGCACGTCGAGCAGCACCACGTCGAAGAATTTTTCCTTGAAAATCTGCAAGGCTTCGAGCGCGTTGGTCTGGGTCGTCAATTCGAAATTCTCGCCGCGCAGGCACCCTTTGATCACCGCCAGATTGGCCACCGCGTCATCGATTGCAAGCACCCTGATGCAGTCCGGCATATAAAACTCCCCCGATATGGTATGATTTCCCCTCGCATCATATATTACAGCAAAAACTTCGCCGTGTCAATCTTGAGCTTGAAAAAAAGCAGAATTATATTTGAAAAAACAACTTCCACCGTATATCTTATGCGACAGGAAAAGTTTGAGCGGAGACGCGCGGAATCCGGCGGGATTTTCAATACAGAGCCAATTTCAAAAGTCCTTTCGGCCGCCCGCAAGGTTTGGTTTTCCCGCCTGACCGGGAGCGATTTCGGGACATACCGCTTGGGGTATGCCCCTCAATCTATCCGATCATGCGAAAAAACATCCGCTTCCGGATCGTTCCCGAAATTACTTTTGCAATCGGCTCTACAGAAAACGGATGCGGCATATGGGCATGGAAGGCAACAGTCCCCGGAAAATCAGGATTTTCGTCTTTTGCGACGCGCTCGGCTACGAAATCGTTTCGCGGCATCATTTTCTCGAGAAAGAGCTTCCGTGGCATTACCCCCTGGGGATGCAGTTCGGCTACTCCTCGACCGCGGTGCCGACCTTTTTGTCCGGCAAAACGCCGGCGGAGCACAAGCACTTCAGCTTTTTTTACTACGACCGCGAACACAAGTCTCCGTTCCGTTTCTTCCGGTTCTGGCAGTGGCTGCTTCATCCGCGTTTTTTCTTTGACCACCACCGGGTGCGGCACAAAATCAGCGCGTTCCTGAAAAAGTATCTCGGCTTCACCGGGTATTTCAATTTATACAGCGTTCCCTTTGACCGGCTGCCCTATCTCGATTACTGCGAAAAGCACGACATGTACGCTCCCGGCGGGCTCGGGGAATGCGAAAACATCCACGACGTGCTGCTCAAAAGCGGCATCCGTTTTCACCTCTCGGACTGGCGGCGCGACGATGATTTCAATCTCGCCGAGGCGGCGAAACTGGCGGCGTCGGGCGAGTACGACTTCCTCTTTGTCTACACCGGCGCGGTCGACGGGATGCTCCACTTTCACGTCGGCGATTTCGACTATGAGGCGAAATACCTCGCCGCTTATCGCGAAAAACTGCTGGCGGTGCTCGACGCGGCCAAAGCGCGCTATGATGACCTCGGATTCTATGTCTTCTCCGATCACGGCATGACTCCGCTCAAGGGGGCGGTCGACGTCCGCAGCCGGATCGACGCGCTGCCCTACCGTTTCGGCGAGGACTACGCCGCCTGTTACGACTCGACGATGTGCCGCTTCTGGTTCCTCAGGCCGGAAACCCGGCAGCCGATTCTCGACGCGCTGGCGCCGCTTCCCGGCCGCTGGCTCACCGCCGACGAAAAGGCGCGCTGGGGCGTCGATTTCCCGGACTTCCGCTACGGCGACGAGATTTTTTTGCTCGAGCCCGGCTATCAGGCGGTGCCGAGCGACATGGGGACCAAGCCGATTCCGGGGATGCACGGCTACGACCCGTCCGACAAGGATTCGGCGGCCTGCCTCCTTTCGCTCCACAGTCTTTCGATGCCGCCGACCCATCTGCGCAACGTCTTCGACCTGATGGTCCGCGAGATTGAGAATCTCCGGGGGAGGAGCTGATGGCGTCGACCGCCGAGATCACCGCGCTGATCCGCAAAAACACCACGACCAACTACATTCTTGTCGCGGTCAAATTGGTCGAGGGGGTGCTGGTCACCCGCTGGATGTTCCGCTACCTGGGCAAGGAGTACTACGGCTTCTGGGCGTTGCTGTGGTCGCTCTTCATCTACGTGCTGGTTTTCGACTTCGGCTTCAGCAAGGCGGCGCAGAAATGCACCGCCGAACGCCTTTTTGAGGAGGATGTCGCGGCCTACAACCGGATCACTTCGGCGGTTTTTTCGCTCCAATGGGTGATTTCGCTGGTGATCGTGGCGATTTCGGCGGTGGCGGCGGTGTTTCTGCCCGAGCTGACCCGCGAAAGCGATCCCGCTTATCTGCACTACGGACGGGCCGTGCTGATGGTGTTCGGATTGGGCATCGCACTGACCTTCCCGACCGGGATGTTCCCGGAGATCCTGGTCGGGATGAAGCTCATCTATATCAAAAATTATGTGCTGATTCTCGGACGGATGCTGGAACTTTTCGGAATCCTGGCGGTGTTCAAGTTCGGCGGCTCGCTGATGTCGCTGGTGATTTTCACCATCACCCTCAATGTATCGTTGAACATGTTGATGTTCATCCAGCTCAAAAAGCGGATCCCCGGCTTCCGCCTCAAGCTGATCAGCGACTGGCCGACACTGCGGAGTTTGATGGACTTCAGTTTGTTTTCGTACCTTGCCAGCATCGCCAATCTGATCATCCGCAAAACCGACCGGGTGGTCCTGAGTACGATCTGCGGCCTCGAATCGGTCGGGATCTACCAGCTCGGCACCCGGCTCCCGGAGCTGGCCGAGAGCATGACCATGCAGTATCAGGACAACGTGACGCCATACACCGCCGAACTCTGCAAGCAAAAAAAGATTGCGACGCTGCGCGAGATTGTCCTCAAGGGGCTCAAGCTGACTTCGTTCCTGTCGGCCGGATTTGTCGCGCTGGGGGTGCTGCTGTCGCGCGATCTGATGGTCTTTCTCTTTGACTCCGGCGATCCGCAGGTGGTGCTGGTCTGCCAGTGGATGCTGGTCAACGTTTTCTTTGCGGTGGCGATCCGCGGTTTCGCGTCGCGGATGATGCTGATGTCCGGGTTCCACCGCGCCTACTGCGCCTGGTGCTGGGTGGAGGCGCTGAGCAATCTCGGCTTGAGCATCTGGCTGCTGTACCGGATCGGCTTGCTCGGCGTGATCTACGGAACTTTGATTCCCAATCTGGTGTTGTCGCTGGGGGTGATGCTGCCCTTCATCGCCCGGCTGATCGAGTATTCCTACTGGAAGCTTCTGGTCAAATACTTCGTGGCGCCGGTTGCTTATGCGGCGGCGGCCGCCGCGGTCGCATGGTATCTGGAGCGCTTCACCGGAGGCTGGGGACTCTTCTGGAAACTCGCGCTGCAGGGCGGCGCGGGCGGGATGGTCTATCTCGCACTCTCGCTCCTCTTTTACTTCAAGCGCTCCGAACTGCCGTGGCCCGGCCGGAGGGAAACGGCATGATCAGCGTCATCGTCAGATCCTGCAACGACCGCGACTATATCGGCGAAACGCTGTCGATGCTGCTGCGTCAGCAAGTCGACGACGAAGTCGAAATCCTCAACTTCGACAGCCGCTCGACCGACGGCACGATGGATATTGTGAGGTCGTTCCCCGCCGTCCGGGCGATTCCGCCGGAGGAGGGGCCCTATGTGCCGGGGAAAGTGCTCAACCGCGCCGTCCGCGAGGCGAAGGGGGAGATTATCGTTTTCAACAATTCCGACGCGATTCCGCAGCATTGCGATTATCTGGCGAAACTGATTGCGCCATTGCGGGATCCGGCGGTAGGGGCGGTCTACGGCAACCAGCTGCCGCGCCCCGACGCCTGGCCGCTGGTGCGCAAGGACAATCTCCGCGCCTTTGGCGACGGACAAGTGGCGGCGACCTGGGAGCACATGTTTTCGATGGCGAGTTCGGCGGCGCGGCGCGACGTGCTTCAACATGTGCCTTTTGACGAATCGTTTCAGTATTCGGAGGACATCGAGTGGTCGCTCCGGTTGAAAAGGCAATATCATTACCGAATCGTCTACGTTCCCGAAGCAGAGGTCGAGCACTCCCACAACTATCCTCCGGCGGCGCTCCGCAAGCGTTTCTACAATGAGGGCCGGGCCAACGCCATGATGTACCGGCGGCGGCCGTCGGCGCTGCGTGCGCTGCTGGCGTTCGGACGGGAAGCGGGGCGCGACTTCAACTATCTGCTGCGGAACGGTGAACTGAAATATCTCGCAAGCGGTCTCCGGTACCGGGCGCTGCAACGGCTCAGCACCTACCGGGGCGAACGCGATTGGGCAAAGGAGAATCTCTCATGAAAGCGGCACAAGTGATCCGGCGTTTCTCGTTTGATGAGTGGGGCGGGACCGAAAATGTGGTCTGGAACATCTCGCGCAATCTTCCCCATTTCGGGGTCGAGTCGGAAATTCTCGCGACTTCGGCATTGAGCCGGCCGGGGGAGGAGACGGTGGACGGGCAGGTGATCCGGCGCTTTTCCTATCTCTATCCGTATTTCCCGATGACCGCGATCCGGCGGGCGGCGCTCGACAAAAAAGGCGGCAACCCGTGGGTGCCGAAGCTCGAGCGCTTCCTGCTCAAGCAGGATTTCGATCTGATTCACTGCCACAACCTCGGCCGGATCCTCGAGCTCAGCCGGCGGGTGGCGGAGAAGAAACGCATCCCCTACGTGGTCTCGCTTCACGGCGGCTGTACCGACGTGCCGGCGGCGGAAAAAGAGGAATTGCTGCGGCCGATTCGCGGCACTTTCTCCTTTGGCGGCGCCTTTGAGCGGCTGTTCCGGGTGCGGCGCGACGCCCTCGAGCGCGCCGACGGGATCATCTGCGTCGGCGAGAACGAGCTGGCCGCGCTCAAGGAACAGTATCCGGATAAAAAAGTGCTTTTCCTGCCCAACGGAGTGACTCCGGAGAAATACCGAGCCGAATCCTTTTTCGACTGGCGCGACCACCTCGGCATCACGCCGGATACCGAACTCATCCTCGACGTCTCCCGGATCGACTACCAGAAAAACCAGCTGCTGCTGATCGATTACGCCGCGCTGCTCAAAAAACGCGGCCGCAAGTTCCATCTGCTGCTGATCGGCCCGGTCACTTCGGAGTGGTACGGCTGGAAAATCAATGAGAAGATCGCCGCCGAAAAACTCGGCGACTCGGTCACCGTGATTGCCGGCTTGCATCCCGATGATCCCAAACTGACCGGCGCGTACCGTTCGGCGGATATGTTCATTCTGCCCTCCAAGCACGAACCCTTCGGCATTGTGGTGCTGGAGGCGTGGAGTGCGGGGGTGCCGGTGGTCGGCGCCCGGGTCGGCGGGCTGGCCAAACTGATCCGCGACGGCGAGAACGGGCTGCTCTTCGAATCCGATTCGCTCGAATCGCTCGACGCCGCCTGCGAGAAAATGCGCGGCTGCCGCGAGGAGATCCGCGCCGCCGCCGGCCGCGAGGTCAGCGAAAAGTATGACTGGAACGTGGTGGCCGGGCGGCTCAAGGCCTTCTATCAAGAGGTGAGCCGCTGATGCAAATCCTTTTCGCCGGCGAATACGCCGCTCCGGTCGGGGGGATCGAGCGGTATATGGTCAAATCGGCCCGGATGCTGCGGCAGCGGGCCGGGTGCCGGGTGGATTGCTGTTATTCGGCGGAGGGCGCGGTCGATCCCGGTTTCGCCGCCGCTTTTGACCGGGTGTTCGGCGTTGCCGAGCTCGCCGGTCAAGGGCGGTACGATTTGGTGATCATCCACAAAATCCGCGCCGCCGGACTTTTTGCCGCGCTGGCGGCGAAGGCCGGGCGGGTGGCGCTTTTCGTCCACGACCACGAGTATTACTGTCCGCGCCGTTCCTGTTACTATCCCGGGACGCGCCGCGACTGCCACCGGCGCTACTGCTGGCCGGTTTGCACGCCCTGTGCGCTGCTGCAGCGCCATCCCCGCCTGGGATCGATCGTCTTCTCCGTGCCCGAGCTGCTGCGGACCATCCGGCAGGCGGATCAATATGTGGTGATTTCCGACTTCATGCGGGGGAAGCTCCTCGACAACGGCTTCGCGGCGGAACGGATCGTCAAGGCGGCGCCGGAAATCGACCTCGCGCCGGAGTCCGTTCCCGAACTCGAGCCGCCGCATCTGGTGCTGACCGGCCAGTTGGTCAACGGCAAGGGGGCGGATCTGCTGCTCGACGCCCTGAGCATGGTCAAGCACGATTTCCGGCTCGATATCGTCGGCCGGGGCGAGGAGGAGCCGCTCTTGCGCGCCCACCCGCTGGCGTCGTCCGGCAAAGTGATTTTTCACGGTTACACCCCGGAACCGGAGCGGTTTCTCGCGCGCGCTTACGCCGCGGTGCTGCCGTGGCGCTGGCAGGAGCCCTTTGGCCTGGTCGGCCCGGAGGCGCTGGCGGCGGGAGTGCCGCTGGTCGGCTTCCAAACCGGCGGGGCCGGTGAGTATCTGATCGACGGCGAGACCGGTCTCGCCGCGCCGCCGCGGGATGTCCCGGCGCTGGCGGCGGCGATCGAGCGTCTGCTCGGCGATCCGGCGCTGGCGAAGCGGCTCGGGCGCAACGGGCGGCAATTGGTGGCGGAAAAATTCTCCGCGGCTGCGGCGCTGCGGAGTTATCAACCTCTTTTGGAATCAATACGATGAAAATTCTGGTTTTGTGCGTTCCCTACGACGGCGGCAAATCGGGCGTGTCGGTCTATATCGACAACGTGGTCCGCGAGCTCGCCGCCGCCGGGCACGAGTTGACGCTGGTGGTCGAGGAGGAGGCGGCGCCGTTCTTCCGGGAGTACCGGCTGATCACCCTGCCGAAAATCTGCAACCGCGCGGTGTTCAGTATGATTTACTGTCTCTGGGGGCTGCCGTTCCACATCCGCGGCGGCGGCTTTGACCGGATCATCGTCACCGCCGCCAACCGGCGCTTCACCGCCTGGGGCAGGGGGATGATGGTGCTCGCGGTCATTCACGACCTGTCGCAGTTCCATGTCGCCGGCAAGTACGATTTCCTGCGCATGTTCTACGTCAAGCGGCTGCTGCCGCACTGTCTGCGGCGCAATGCCGCCCATGTTTTTGCAGTGAGTTCGAGCACCGCCGACGACGTGGTCCGCTTTACCGGCATTCCGCGCTGCAAAGTGTCGGTCAATTACAACGGCTACAATCCCGCCGGACTGCCGCTCGGGGCCAACGACAGCGCGGCGAAGATCGTCCTCTATGTGTCGCGGATCGAAGCCCCCGGCAAAAATCACGCCAATCTGATCCGGGCCTGGGAAAAACTGCCGCGCGAACTTACCTCGACTTACAAACTGGTGATCGCCGGAGCCGACTGGTCGGGGGCGGAGGAGATTCACCGCATGGCCGAAGCGTCGCCGTGCCGCGACAGCATCGAATTCACCGGATTCATCACCAAGGAGAAACTCTACGAGCTCTATGCCCACGCTTCTCTCTATGTCTTTCCGTCCTTTTTCGAGGGCTTCGGCCTGTCGCTGATCGAGGCGATGGCGTCGGGGCTGGTGGCGTGCTGTTCCAACAATTCCTCGCTCGGCGAAATCGCCGGCGATGCCGCCGCCACCTTTGACCCCGCCGACGTCGATGAAATGGCGCGGGTGATCGAGCGCTGCCTCACCGATGAAGCGCTGCGGCGCGAGCTTCGCGCCAAAGGCCTCCGGCGGGCGGAGGACTTCAGCTGGCAAAAGCACGCTGAAGTTCTCGCCGGACCGCTCAACGACGAGGCGGAAGTCTTCGGCGTCACCTTTTCCACCCGGACCATGGCGCAGGCGCTGGAGTGGATCGACGCGAGCATCCGCGAGGGGCGCAAGCGTTTCGCCGCCTTCATCAACGCCGACTGCCTCAACCAGGCCTACGTCAAACCCGACTACCGCGCCGTGCTGGCAAAGGCCGACATGGTGTGGCCGGACGGGGTCGGGGTCGAAATTGCCGCCCGTTATTTCAACACCCCGGTGCGGGAGAACGTCAACGGCACCGACATGCTGCCTTTGCTCTGTGAACGCAAATACCGGATGTACTTCCTCGGCGCCGCGCCCGGCGTGGCGGAGACCGCCCGCAGGAACCTTGAGGCGCAGTATCCTGGGCTCGAGATCGCCGGCGTCCACGACGGCTTCTGGCGGCCGGAACAAGAGGCGGACTTGATCCGCTCGATCAATCAGGCCCGGCCGGAAATCCTGCTGGTCGCGCTCGGCTGCCCCAAGCAGGAAAAGTGGATTGCCGCCCGCTTGCCGGAGCTCGAATGCAACGTGGCGATCGGGGTCGGCGGTCTTTTCGACTTCGCCTCCGGGCGGATTCCGCGCGCCCCGCGCTGGATGCGGAACTTCAAAATCGAGTGGATCTATCGCCTCTACAACGAACCCCGGCGATTGTTCCGGCGCTACGTGATCGGCAATCCGCTGTTTTTATACCGGGTGGTTTTCGGGCGCGAATGGAAAAATTGAAAAAGAGCATTTTTTTTCGATTGATTTCATCCAATACATATTGTATAGTGTAAGGGAGGCGGATGGTCGCCTCTGCTTGACGTGGAGGCCGAAACCGCAAAATGAAGTCGCCCCTGTTGCAATTGCTGATGTTGCTGATTTTGCTTGCGGGCGGGACTGTCGTCCAAGCGGCCGCTTCCCCGCCGGTCCGGAAAATTCTGGTGGTACAGACTTACGAGGAGAGTTTCATCGGCGACCGCCTGCGGGATCCGGAGATTTTCCGGAGCGGGGAGTTTCAGCCCGATATCACCGCGGTCAAGCTTGACGTCGGCCGCCAGCGCGATCCCAAATTGTGGCAGGAAGTTTACGAAACGATTCAGCCTCTGCTCAAAAAGGGCTATTTCGATCTGGTCATCGCCGCCGACAGCACCGCGCTTGATTTCCTGCTCGAGCGCAAATCCGATATCCCGGACCGGCTGCCGGTGCTCGGCGTGTGGTCCAAACGGGATATGGCCGAGTTGCGCAAACTCCACCCCAATCTGACCTTTGTCGGCCCCGGTTATGATATGCTCGCTTCACTGAGCGCCGGCAAGAAACTTTTCGGCGACCAGTCGCCGGCGCTGATCGTCGCCGATGACACCGCCGAGAGCCGGGCCGATCTTGCGGCTCTGCGAAAAGCGCTTCCGGACAACTGGCGATCGACGGTCACCGTCATCGACGGCGCGGAGTTTCCGGATTCGGACGCGCTGCTGGAGGCGCTGCGCAAACACTCGTCCGGCGCCTTCGCCGTTTTTCTCCCCTGGCACGGGCTCAAGAATGACCGTTATCCGTCCCGCGAGGCCTTTTTTCAGGCGTTTGCCCACGAGGTCGGAATCCCCTTTTTCGTATCCACCGACGCGGTGCTCGGCAAAGGGGCGCTGGGCGGGTATCTCTCCGAAAACCGGGAAAATGCCGAGGTGGCGGCGGATTCCGCCAAGGCGATTATCCGGCAGGGTTCGGCGGCCGCCGTGCCGGACCGGGTCGGCGACTCCTCGCCGGTTTTCGACCACGCCGCGATCCGGGCGGCCAATGCCGATCCCGACCGGCTCGGCCGCCAGGTTGAGTTCATCAACCGGCCTCCCGACTGGCTGGAAATCATCCTCTCGCCGGCTTTCCTCGGGATGCTGGTCTGGAGTGCGGTCATTTTCGGCGCGCTGCTCGGCATCTCGATCGCATTTTACCGCTTTTACCGCAAGACCAATTTTGCCAATCTGTTGCTGGCGGCGCTTCCGGTGCGGATCTATATTTTTGACCGCGAGGGCAACATCCGATACCGTCACATCGGCCACGGCCAGCACAACGAAACCAATGAAGTGATCGCCAGTGAAAACGTCTATTCCGCCCGGATTCAGCCCGCGACCCGGGACAAGATCCTGATGGCGGTCAACAAGGTGCTGGACGAGGGCGGCGAATACTCCGACGACTTCGAATATGACGACGAAACCCGGCGCGCCGGCTTTACGCGTTTCGATCCCACTTATTTCAAAACCGAAACCGCGATCTGCGTTTCGCTTGACATTACCGAACTCAACCGGCTGCGCTATGAGACCGCGATCGAGGCGGAGCGTTACAAACTCACGCTGGAGGCGATCGGCGATGCGGTGGTGGTCACCGACGAACACGAGAATGTAACCATGATGAACGCGGTCGCGGCCGCCCTGACCGGGTACCGGTCCGAAGAGGTGCTGGGGACTCCCCTCGCGAATATTTTCCGGATCGTCAGCTATATCGACGAAACCCCGATGCCTTCGCCGCTGGCCAAGGCGATTTCGAGCGGAAAAATCGTCGAACTGGCCAACCATACCGACCTGATTGCCCGCGACGGCACCCGGTTCCACATCGCCGACAGCGCGGCCCCGATCCGCAACCGCCGGGGCAAAATCATCGGCGGCATTCTGGTCTTCCGCGACGTCACACGCGAGTACGATCTCCGCGACAAGATGCGCCGCAGCCATCACTTGCTCAAAGAGAGCGCCGCCATCGCCTCGATCGGTTACTTCCATTGCAAACCGGAGGAGGAGGTCTGTTTTTGCGCGCTCCTTCACGACGCGATGTGGCCGCGCCGCGACGGGCGGCCGATTCCATTCGACCAGTGGGTTCACCGCGACGATGCGGGGCCGCTCCTCGATGGCTGGACCCGGTTGCGGCAAAAGGAGATTTCGGAGCTCAAGGTGAGCTACCGCGGCGGGCATGGCGCCGACATCCGCTATTTCGTGCTGCGCGCGGTGCTGAGCCGCAGCGAATATGACCACAAGGACTCGATCTACGGACTGGTTCATGAAGTGACCGAGTTCAAGCGCAGTGAAATGTCGGCGCGCGATTCGCTCAACATGATGGAAACTTTTTTCGACGTGGTCGAGGGCTACATTTTCGTCAAGGACATCCGGAACGACTTCCGGATTGTCTATGCCAACCGCCACTTCTGCCGGTACATCGGCAAACCCCGCGAAGAGATCATCGGCAAAAACAATTTCGAACTTCTTGACCGCGCCACCGCCGAAATTTCCAATCTCGAGGATATCCGGGCCGCCGAGGGCAAAATCGAGACCACCCGCGCCGTGATGATCGAGGGGCGGCTGCGCCACCACCGCATCATCAAAGCGCCGTTCCTGCGGGCCAACGGGGAACATTTGCTGATCGGCGTCGGTTTCGATATCGACGACATCCTGACCGCCAAGCGCCAGGCCGAGGACGCGCTGCTGCTGATCGACAACATGCTCGACGCGATGCCCGGCGGTCTTTTCGCCAAGGATCTCACCGATCAATTCCGCTATATTCTGGCCAACGAGACGATCGCCCGCTACGCCGGGTTGAGCAACCGCAAAGAGCTCGTCGGTCAAACCGATTTCGAGCTCTTCCCGCCGGCGGTGGCGGAGAAATTCCGGAGTGACGACCTCGCCATCGCCGCCCGCGGCAGCGGCGAAGTTCTCGAAGATCTGACCGTCGCCGGGCAAACCGTCTTCCTCAAGACCCACAAACTGGTTTACCGCAACAGCGACGGCCACCAGATCCTGGTCGGAGTGGCCACCGACGTCTCCGACCTCAAGCGGGCCGAGGAGATGCAGACGGCGACGATCGGCCGGCTGGAGACCTATATCCGGCATGATAAGATCACCCGGCGTTGTCTGGAACTGGTTGTTGCGGAACGGGACTTCGCCGCCGTGCTGAATGAAATCGTCGCTGAAACCGGCGCGTTTTTCGCGGCCGACCGTGCCTATATTTTTGAAGATTCCGGCGACGACACGGTTTCCGATACCATCGAGTGGTGCGCGCCGGAAATCACGCCGCAGATCGACCATATGCAGCATCTTGAGGTTGCCGTTTTCCGGCCGTGGTACGACCAGCTGAAAGTTACCAACCGGATCCTGATTTCCGAAGTCGCGGCGATGGATCCGGCCGATCCCTTCCGCGCGCTGCTCCTGGGACAGGACATCAAATCGCTGCTGCTGATGGGAATCCGTTGCGGCGACCGGCTCCGCGGCTTCATCGGCTTTGATTTTGTCCGCGCCGGGCGGGAAATTTCCGAAAACGACAGCGAACTCCTCGGCAGCATTGCCAGCATCATCGAAATCGGATATGAACGCTTTGACCGCAAGCGGCAGCTTGAGGCCAGCGTGGAGGAACTCAACCGGATCAATCTCTATCAGAGCAATCTCCTGGTCCAAAAGGAGATCAATCAGGAATGCTTTGAAATTCTCACCAACGAAAAGAATCTGGACGACGCCCTCCGCCGGGTGGTGAACAAGGTCGGGACGTTGTTCGATGCGGATACTTGCGTCATCGGCGTCTACCGGGGTGATCGCGGCTCGGATTTTTCGCTCAAGGCGGTCTGGGATCGCAACGGGGAGGAAAGTAAACTCAAAAACATCCCCAAGCCGCTGCCGAAGATCAGGAATTTCATCTGGGACAATGAATATTTGTATGCGCTGGCGACCGACCGCAAATTCCCGGACGAGTTGCAGCAGGATCTGGATTTCTACTTCGAGCACTATCAGGTCGGCACGCTTTTCTGCCGGCGGATTGTGGTCGGCGGCAAAGTCTGGGGGCACCTCGGACTTGATTGCCGCCGGGAACTTCACCTCGGGGACCATGAGATCGCGTTGATGAACCTGATCGGCCGGACGCTTCAGATCTATATCGCCCGCGATCATGTCTGGCAGCAGGCGCTGCGCGAAGAACAGCTCAAAAATCTGATTTTCGAGGTGGCCCCGGTGCCGCTCCTGATGTTTGACGCCGACCAGAGGGTGATCGCCGCGAATTCCAAAACCAAGGAGGTTTTCGGCCTCGGCGACGGTTCGGTGCTGGGTGAAAAACCGTGTCACGACATTTTCTGCCTCGAGCACCACATCGCCGAGGACTGTCCGGTCCGGCGGACGCTGGAGAGCGGCGAGCCCCAGTACGCGATGCGTCCGATGCAGGATCGCGACTTCCAGGTCTGCACCCGGCCGATCGTCAAGGACGGCAAGGTGGTCACCGTGCTGGAGGCTCTGGTCGACGTCACCGAACTCAACGAAAACCGCCGTCTGGTGGAGTCTTATTTGAGCAACTCGATGATTCTGCGGCGCTGTACCGAGATGATCGTCACCAACGGCGAAAAGAAAGTGACGCTGGAGGCAATCACCGAGGAGATCGGCAAAGCGCTGGACGCCGAGATTTGTTTCATTGCCCGCCATCATGGCGAGCAGTCGGTTTTTGAGGCGGTCTGGTACCGGCCGGGCTGTGAAGTCCGGCTGCCGGAACGCCTGACGGCGAAGCCGCTGTGCCGCGAAGCCTCCCGCCGGAACAATCTGGTGATCGGCATTCGCGGCGACCGGACCACCAATCCGCCCGATCTCCAGCAGGAAATCGAGAGCTGTTTCGACCTTTATCGGGTCGATGCCTCGGTCTGTGCGGCGATCAATTTCGACGGCGAATTCTGGGGCCACATCGCTTTCCTGCGGCGTGGCGTAACGCCGTTCGCCGAGCCCGAGCTGCGGATGATGAGCGAAGCCGCCCGGGTGGTGGAAATGCTTTTGCTGCGCAACAGCCTCGACCGTCAGTTGTGGCAAAAAGAGCGCGATCTGCGGGCCGCGCTGACCGCCTCGCAGGCGGCGGAGCGGGCCAAGAGCACCTTCCTCGCCACCATGAGCCACGAAATCCGCACCCCGCTCAACGCGGTGATCGGGTTGAGCGAACTGCTGCAGAATCAGTCGCTCGGCCAGGCGGAACAGCGTGAATACCTCGAAAACATCAACATCGCCGGCAACGCGCTGCTGCGGCTCATCAACGACATCCTCGACCTCTCCAAACTCGAAGCGCAGCAGTTGACTTTGCAGTACGAATTCTGCGACATCACCGAACTGGTGAGCGACATTTGCTCGATCTTCAAACATATTTCGCGCAAAAAGAATATTCCTTTGATTCTCGAAACGCCGGAAAAACTGCCGCTGATCTCGATCGATGTCCAGCGTTTGCGCCAGATTCTGCTCAATCTGATCGGCAATGCGATGAAGTTCACCAATCAGGGAGAGGTGCGTTGTGAAGTGATATTCAGCCGCACCGATGCGAAGTCGGGACGGCTCGAGATCAGCGTCAAAGACACCGGCATCGGCATCAGCGAAGAGGCGATGCGGCGGATTTTCGATCCGTTTGTCCAGCTTCACGATGTGCGCGGCACCCGGGTCTACCAGGGTACCGGGCTGGGCCTCGCGATCGCCAAAAAGATGCTGGAAAAGATGGGCGGCGAACTCAAGCTCCAGAGTTCGATCGGCAAAGGCTCGACGTTCACGGTCATCCTCAACGACCTCGACATCGATGAACCGGCGGCGGCTGAATCGCCGCGGCCGGCGGTGTCCGCACCTCTCCGGCCGGGCTGGCCGCCGCGCCATGTGCTGCTGGTCGATGACATTCCGATCAATCTCAAGGTGTTGAAAGCGAAGCTCCAGCCGTTCAATATCGAGTGTTCGATGGCCACCTCCGGGACGGACGCGTTGGCGATGCTGGACCGCGAGAAGCCGGATATGGTCATGACCGACATCTGGATGCCGGAGATGGACGGCGCGGCCTTGGCCCGCAAAGTTCGCGAGTTTCCGGGCTGTGAAGATCTGCCGATCATCGCGGTGACCGCCGATATTGAGGCGGGAGCCAATTTCGACATGAGTCTTTTTTCGGACGTTCTGCTGAAGCCGCTGGTGGTCGGCAAGGTTGAGGAGTTGCTGCGCCGCTTTCCGGTTCAGGACTGAAGTTTGAGGAGTAATTTTGGCAATGGAGATCGGATTCGACCGGATTTTGTGGGGGCTCGGATTGAGTCTTTTTGCCGGTCTGGCGACCGGAATCGGGAGTTGTCTCGCCTTTTTTTCCAATCGTTCGGACACTCGTTTCCTGTCGGTTTCGCTCGGGTTTTCGGGCGGGGTGATGATTTACATTTCGCTGACCGAGTTGTTGGGGCAGGCGAATCACAAGCTGATTGAAATTTACGGCAAGCAGCCGGGGGCGCTCTATGCGCTGGCCGCCTTTTTCGGCGGGATCGGGCTGGCGATGTTGATTGACCGGCTGGTGCCGACCGACGAGAATCCGCATGAGGTGCGCAAGGTCGAGGAGATGACGGCGCCGCGGCATCCGCACAAATTGATCCGGAGCGGGGTGTTGTTTGCGTTGGCGATCGGGATTCACAATTTTCCGGAGGGGATGGCGACGTTCAGTGCGGCGCTGGTGGAGCCGGTGACGGGAATTTCGATTGCGATTGCGGTGGCGATCCACAATATTCCGGAGGGGATTACGGTATCGGTGCCGATTTACTTTGCCACCGGGAGTCGGCGCAAGGCGTTTTACTGGTCGATGTTGTCGGGTTTGGCGGAGCCGTTGGGGGCGGTGATTGCGTGGCTGGTGCTGATGCCGTTTTTGACGCCGGCGTTATTGGCGTTGACGTTTGCGGCGGTGGCGGGGATTATGGTGTTTATTTCGTTTGACGAGCTGTTGCCGCTGGCGGAGGAGTACGGGCGGCATCACTTGGTGATTTACGGTTTGATTGCGGGGATGCTGGTGATGGCATTGACCCTGGTCTACGCCTGAAAAAAATAAAAAAGCGCCGCAGGCTCAAAAAAAAGCGCGAAGCGCCAA